>NZ_JADYVV010000011.1:0-156275 GCF_020194035.1 Bradyrhizobium sp. BRP56 | reverse complement strand
GCGCAGCGGCGGGTGGGGGTCTTCTCTCCATTCGGCGTATGCGGCCGACCCCCACCCCGACCCTCCCCCTTGCAGGGGGAGGGAGGGCTCGCGCAGCGCGTTTGGCTTCAAATCACTCACTCAGTATCCAGGTGTCTTTGGTGCCGCCGCCCTGGCTCGAATTGACGACGAGCGAGCCTTCCTTCAGCGCGACGCGGGTCAGCCCGCCGGGCACGATGGTGGTGTGGCTGGAGCCGGTCAGCACGAACGGGCGGAGGTCGACATGGCGCGGCGCCAGCCCCTTGTCGGTGCAGGTCGGGCAGGTCGACAGCGCCAGCGTCGGCTGGGCGATGAAGCCTTCCGGCTCGCGCTTGAGCTTGTCGCGGAATGCCTCGATCGTCGCCTTGGTTGCGGCAGGGCCGATCAGCATGCCGTAGCCGCCCGAGCCGTGCACCTCCTTGACGACGAGGTCGGCGAGGTTGTCGAGCACATAGGACAGATCCTGCGGTTCGCGGCAGCGCCAGGTCTGCACGTTCTTCAGGATCGGCTCCTCGCTGAGATAGAATTTTACAATGTCCGGCATGTAGGAATAGATCGCCTTGTCGTCGGCGATGCCGGTGCCGACCGCATTGGCGAGCGTGATGTTGCCGGCGGCGTAAGCAGACATCAGTCCGGGGACGCCGAGCGCGGAGTCCGGCCGGAAGGTGAGGGGATCGAGGAAATCGTCGTCGACGCGGCGGTAGATCACGTCGACCCGCTTCAGCCCCTCGGTGGTGCGCATGAACACCTCGTCGTTCTTGACGATGAGGTCGCGCCCCTCGACCAGCTCGATGCCGAGCTTGTCGGCGAGGAAGGAGTGCTCGTAATAGGCCGAGTTGTAGACGCCGGGCGTCATCAGCGCGACTGTCGGCTCGGCGGAGGCGCTGTGCGGCGCGACCGACCGCAGCGCCGACAGCAGCTCGTCCGGATAACGCTCCACCGGCGCGACGCGGTGCCGCGCGAACAGGTCCGGAAACAACCGCATCATGATCTCGCGGTTTTCCAGCATGTAGGACACGCCGGATGGCGTGCGCGCATTGTCCTCCAGCACGATGAAATTGTCGGGATCGGTACGGATGATGTCGATGCCGGCGATGTGGACGTAGATGTCGTGCGGCACGTCCTGGCCGTTCATCTCCGGCCGGAACACCGGGTTCTGGAAGATCAGGTCCTCGGGGATGACATTGGCGCGCAGGATGTCGCGGCCGTGATAGATGTCCTTCAAGAACATGTTGAGCGCGAGCACGCGCTGCTTGAGGCCCTTCTCCAGCAGCATCCACTCGGTCGCCGACATGATGCGGGGGATGACGTCGAACGGGATCAGCCGCTCCTGGGCCTCGGCATCGCCATAGACCGCGAAGGTGATGCCGATCCGGCGGAACAAGAGCTCCGCTTCCTGGCGTCGATATTCGAGCGCATCCGGCGGCGTCTCTTTGAGCCAGCGGGAGAGCTCCTGGTAGGCCGGGCGGAGATCCTCGCCGAGGCCATTCATCTCATCGAACGCGACTGCCATATAGCCCGACTGCCCTCCCAAGCCATGTGACACAGTGCATGACTTGATGGGATGGTAGCAAGGGCCGGGCCAGCGCGATATGCATTGGCTTGCGGCATTTGCTATGGGTGAGGTGGAAGGCCTGCCCGAAAAACCGGCTGAGGTCTGCTTAATTCGGCGGCAAAACCCCGTGACATCAAGGCATTGGATCGGCAATGTCAGGGGATCAAGTTAGGGAATGAGACCATGAGCGAGATCGTCACGGCGGGGATATTGGTGATCGGCGACGAGATCCTGTCCGGCCGGACCAAGGACAAGAACATCGGCTTCATCGCCGAATACCTGACCAACATCGGCATCGACCTGAAGGAGGTCCGCGTCGTCGCCGATGACGAGGCCGACATCGTCTCCGCCCTTGATGCGCTGCGGCATAGGTACACCTACGTGTTCACCACCGGCGGCATCGGGCCGACCCATGACGACATCACCGCCGACAGCGTGGCGAAGGCGTTCGGGGTCGATATCCATCATCACCCCGAGGTGGTGGCGCGGTTCAGGGAGCGCTGGAGCGAGCAGGACCTCAACGAGGCGCGGCTGCGGATGGCCCGGGTGCCTGACGGCGCCGAGCTGATCCAGAGCGCGACCATCCTGGCGCCGGGCTTCAAGCTCGGCAATGTCATCGTGATGGCCGGCATCCCCACCATCATGCAGGCGATGATGGACATCGTGGCGCCGACCCTGAAATCCGGCGTGCGGATGTTGTCGGACTCGGTCAGGGCCGACGCGCGGGAAGGCGACATCGGCGGCCCGCTGCGGGCGATCGCGGAAGCCAATCCCGACACCATCATCGGCAGCTATCCGTTCCAGGACGAGAACCAGAAGCCGAACACCAATCTCGTGGTCCGCTCGCGCGATCCGGAAAAGCTCGCCGCGGCGATGATCGCGGTGAAGGAGATGCTGAAGCAAGTGCAGGCCGCGCAGAAGAAGCCGGCGGGTTGAGACGATATGGCTGAACGAAATTCCGAACCGAGTGCACAGGAGCGAGCCGGCAGGCCGTTTCCGGTCTCGTGGGATCAATTCCATCGGGACTGCCGGGCGCTGACCTGGCGGCTCAATGAGGTCGGCCCGTTCCAAGCGGTGATCGCGATCACTCGCGGCGGGCTGGTGCCCGCGGCGATCGTGGCGCGCGAGCTCGGCTTGCGGGTGATCGACACCGTCTGCGTCGCCAGCTACGACCACGACAAGCAGGGCGATCTGAAAGTGCTCAAGGGCATTTCGGAGCAGACTGCCAAGCTCGGCGGCGGCACCGGCAAGGGGCTGTTGATCGTCGACGACCTCGTCGATACCGGCAAGACCGGCAGGCTGGTGCGCCAATTGCTGCCCGATGCGCATTTCGCGACCGTGTACGCCAAGCCCAAGGGCCGGCCGCTGGTCGACACCTACATCACCGAGGTGTCGCAGGACACCTGGATCTACTTTCCCTGGGACACCGCACTGTCGTTCCAGCCGCCGATCCGCGACGGGGCGGCGTGAGGAGTCACCTCGCCCCGCTTGCGGGGAGAGGTCGATCGCGGAGCGATCGGGTGAGGGGGAGTCACCGCGAGTTCATCTCTCACTATCTTTGCGGACAAGCCCCTCACCCCAACCCTCTCCCCGCAAGAGCGGGGCGAGGGGGAAGTAAGAAACATGCCCCTGCAAAACCGCGTCACGCCCACCGGCGACATCGTCGCCTCAGACCATCGCGGCACCTTCACCGGCAATCGCGGCATCATCCACGATCCCGCGACGCGCACGCTGCTGAACAAGCGCTGGTCGAGCCCGGCGTGGCTCACCTGCGTCTGCGAGTTCAGGGGACGGCGGCGCGAGGTGATGAGCCGGCAGAGCTGGACCGAGCTGTTCTTCCTCGATGAGGCCACCGCGTTCGCGGCCGGACACCGGCCCTGCTTCTACTGCCGCCGTGACGACGCCAAGCGATTTCGCGGCTGCTGGGAGCAGGGCAACGGCGTGAGCGATCTCAGCGCCAAGGCGATGGATGCGGTGCTGCACGCCGAGCGGCTCGACCGCGGCAAGAAGCGGCTGCATCCGCCGCCGACGCGATTGCGCGACTTGCCCGACGGGACGATGCTGCAGGCGAGCGGGGAGAGCTACCTCGTCGCCGACGGCGCCACGTTGCGCTGGTCGTTCGCCGGTTACAGCCGGGCCGACGTACCCGAGCCGGCCATGCTGCTGACGCCGCCATCGACGTTGCGCGCCTTCCAGGCCGGCTACCGGCCGGTGTTGCATCCGAGCGCGATGGCCGTTCTGGGTTGATCTGCCGGCGCAGTCGTTACGCCAGCCGCTGCCGCGCCAGCTTGGCCCCGGCGCCCAGCGCGATCAGCTTGGCTTCGGCGATGTCCCGCCGCATCGGCGCCATGCCGCAATTGGTGGTCGCGATGATGTTGCCCTTCGGCACGTGCTTCGCGACCGCCTCGATCACCTTGACGACGTCCTCGGCGGTCTCGATCTCGTCGCTGGCGACGTCGATCGCGCCGGCCTGCACGATCTTGCCGGGGAGCGCCGCCAGCAGTTCGATCGGCACCTTCGAGTTGCGGCATTCGATCGCGACCTGCTGGATCGTGCTCTTGTCGATGACGGGGAAGGTCTCCTCGTATTGCCGCCACTCGCCGCCAAGCGTCTGCTTCCAGTCGGTGTTGGCCTTGATGCCGTAGCCGTAGCAGATGTGCACGGCGGTGGCGCAGGTCAGGCCTTCGGCGGCACGCTCCAGCGCCTTGATGCCCCAGTCGCGCACTTGGTCCATGTAGACGTTGAAGGCGGGCTCGTCGAACTGGATCATGTCGACGCCGTCGGCCTGCAATGCCTTGGCTTCCTGGTTCAACAGCTCCGCGAAAGCGAAGGCCATCTTCACGCGGTCGCCGTAATATTTGTCGGCGATGGTATCGATGATCGTCATCGGGCCGGGCATGGTGAATTTCAGCCGGTTCCTGGTGTGCGCGCGGGCCGCACGGGCCTCGCTCTCGTGGACGCGTCCCTTGAGCTGCAGCGGTGCGACCACCTGCGGCACCATCGCTTTGTAGCGGTCCTTGCGGATGCCCATCTCGACCTTGTGCGCGAAATCGATGCCCTCGATCCGCTCCAGGAAGCCGTGCACGAAATGCTGGCGCGCCTGCTCGCCCTCGGTGACGATGTCGACGCCGGCATCTTCCTGCAGCTTGACCGCGAGCACCGTGGCATCGCGCTTGGCGCGGGCGAGTTCGGCGCCCTCCGACTTCCAGGGTGCCCACAACATGTTCGGCTCCGCCAGCCATTCCGGCTTCGGCAGCGAGCCAGCGATCGTGGTTGGAAACAGCATGGGTGCCTCCCGTTGGGTTCTGATTGAGGGCCTGTGTGCCATGTCCTAAGGTGGAGGTACAGAACAACAAAAGTCTTTGTGATGGGGAATAGAACGCCGATGATCGATCTGCACTACGCGCCGACGCCGAACGGCTGGAAGATCTCGATCATGCTGGAGGAACTGGGGCTGCCCTACAAGGTGATCCCGGTGAACATCCGCGCCGGCGAGCAGTTTCAGCCCGAATTCCTGGCGATCAGCCCGAACAACCGGATCCCCGCCATCGTCGACCATGCGCCCGCCGACGGCGGCGGGCCGTTCTCGGTGTTCGAGACCGGCGCGATCCTGATCTATCTCGCCGACAAGGCCGGCCGTTTCCTGTCGCGGGAGTTGCGTGCGCGGTCGAACGTCATCCAGTGGGTGATGTGGCAGATGGGCGGCCTCGGGCCGATGCTCGGCCAGCACGGCCATTTCGCGCTGTACGCGGCCGAGAAGATTCCCTACGCGATCGAGCGCTACCGCGACGAGACCGCGCGGCTCTACGGCGTGCTCGACCGCCAGCTCGGCAGGACCGGCGCCTATATCGCCGGCGACGACTATTCGATCGCCGACATCGCCTGCTTCCCCTGGACCATGACCCACAAGGCGCAGGGTTTTACCCTCGACGATTTCCCGAACATCAAGCGCTGGTACGCCACCGTGCGCGCCCGGCCGCAGGTGCAGGCGGGGCTTGCGATCGGAAAATTCGTCAAGGAGCCGTTTGACGAGGAATCACGCAAGAACATGTTCGGCCAGCGTGCGAAGGAATTGGTCGAGAAGAAATGATGCCCGTTATTCCGCGGCGCGACACAGTCGCGAGCCCTGCGCCTTGCGGTGCATCCCGGAATGACGAGAATGAATGTGGAAAAGACAAAGGGAAACGCCATGATCGAATTCTTCTTCGACTGCTCCAGCCCGTGGACCTATCTCGCCTGGCACAACATCCAGCCGCTCGCGAAGGAGTTCGACGCTCCGATCACCTGGCGGCCGATCCTGGTCGGCGGCATCTTCAACACCGTCAACCCGTCGGTCTACGCACAGCGCGAGAAGCCGGTGCCGCTGAAGGCGCGCTACATGAAGAAGGATCTCACCGACTGGGCGCGCTCGGCCGGCCTTGCGATCAAGATGCCGCCGACCGTGTTCCCGGTGAACAGCGTCAAGGCGATGCGCGGCTGCATCCTTCTCGGCAACGAGAAGATGGTGCCGTTCGCCCGCGCGGTGTTCGAGGCCTATTGGGGTGACGACAAGGACATTTCGCAGGATGCGGTGCTGACCGAGATCTGCACTAAACTCGGGATCGATCCGGCGCAATTCCTTGCCGGCATCGGCGACCAGGCGATCAAGGATCAACTCAAGGCCAACACCGAGGAGGTGATGGCGCGCGGCGGCTTCGGCTCGCCGACGATCTATCTCGACAAGACCGACATGTATTTCGGCAACGACCGCTTGCCGCTGATCCGCGAGGCGCTGGCACGTCTCAAGGCGCGGGCCGCCTGATGCCGAAAGCCGTCGTTTGCCGCGAGCTCGGGCCGCCCGAGCGCCTGCATCTCGAGAACTTTGCCTCGGTGCCCTTGCAGCCGGGCCAGGTGCGGGTTGCGATCCGCGCCGCCGGGATCAACTTTCCCGACATCCTGATGGCCGCGGGCGAGTACCAGCTCAAGCCGCCGCTGCCGTTCACGCCGGGTTCGGAAGCCGCCGGCGATGTCGTCGAGGTCAATGACGCTACCGGTGTCGCCATCGGCGATAAGGTGATCGTCAAGATGCGCTTCGGCGCCTATTGCGACGAGACGGTTGCAACGCCGTCGCAGCTCGTACCCGTGCCGTCGACCTTCGACTACGCGGAAGGCGCGACCTTCCTGGCCGCGCACGGCACCGCCTATCATGCGCTGATCGATCGCGGGCAGATCAAGCCGGGCGAGGTGCTGCTGGTGCATGGCGCCGGCGGCGGCGTCGGGCTTGCCGCGGTCGAGATCGGCAAGCTGCTCGGCGCCACCGTGATCGCCGCGGCTTCGAGCGAGGAGAAGCTTGCGATCGCCAAGGCGCGCGGCGCGGACCATCTCGTGCTCTATGCGCGCGAGCCGTTTCGCGATGCAGTCAAGCGCCTCACCGACGGCCGCGGTGCCGATGTCGTGTTCGATCCCGTCGGCGGCGAGGTGTTCGAGAACTCGATGCGCTGCATCAACTGGGGCGCGCGGATTCTCGTCGTCGGCTTCACCGGCGGCATCGGTCTTGCCCGCACCAATCTGTTGATGATCAAGGGCGCGAGCGTGCTCGGCGTTCGCGCCGGCGAGGCGGTGCGCAAGGATCCCGCGCTCGGCGAGGTCAGGTTCAAGGCGCTGAGCGAATGGGCCGAGGCCGGCCGGGTGCGGCCGAATATCTCGCACCGGCTGCCGCTGGAAGACTATGCGAAAGCGATGCGGCTGTTGATCGAGCGCAAGGCGATCGGGCGTGTGGCGCTGCTGACGAGGCCGTGAAGCCATAGATCCGTCGGGCAGGCGGCTTGCCAGCGTCCGCCATGAACCGATAGCAGACCAAATTCTGCAGTGCAGCCAAATGACGCGATGGGCCCGGCGTTCAAGGAATCGAACCCAGGTCCGTCGCGTGATATCCTTTGCCGGCTGAGTGTCGTTGCAGGGGGGAGGATATGACATGCGTATCGCTGTGATGGCGGCCGGTGCCCTCGGCGGTTATTTCGGAGCACGTATGGCCGCGGCAGGGCACGACGTGTTCTTTATCGCACGCGGCTCCAACCTCGAGGCGATCAGGAAAAACGGTCTCAAGGTCGAGAGTGTGCTCGGCAATCTTCATTTGCCCGAACCCAACGTGACCGATGATCCAGCCACGGTCGGCCCGGTCGATATCGTACTGTTCGCGGTCAAGCTTTGGGACAGCGAGACGGCAGCCAGGTTGTCTCTCCCCCTGGTCGGACCGCGCACCCGGGTGATCCCGCTGCAAAACGGGGTCGATAGCGCGGAGAGGATCGCCCCGATTCTCGGCGCCGACAATGTGGTCGCCGGAAGTGCCTACATTGCTACAGTGCTGTCCGCGCCTGGCGTCGTCACCCACACGAGCCAGTTCGCGCGCATGGTCTGCGGCAGAACCGACGGTAAGCCCGATGAGGGCCTCAAAGCCTTTGCCGACGCCGCTCATGCGGCCGGCATCGACATCTCGGTGTCCGACGGGATTGACCGCGAGCGCTGGCAGAAATTTGTATTCCTCGTCGGACTATCAGGCGCGACCGCAACGACTCGCCAGCCGCTAGGGCCGATCCTGGCCGACCCGGATACGCGAGCGTTCTTTTACAGCTTGATGAGCGAGGTGGTGGCGGTCGGCCGTGCCAGGGGCGTTCCCATTCCGGAGAATTTTGCCGAGGACAGAATGAAATTCGCGGAAGCCTCGCCGCCCACCTTCAAGGCTTCCATGCTGCACGATCTCGAACGCGGCAACCGGCTCGAACTCGACTGGCTCGCCGGAAAGGTGGTGGAGTTCGCCCGCCCGCTTGGCATTCCTACGCCAGCCAACAATGCGGTCTATGCCATGCTCAAGCTGCACAGGATGGGTAACGCCCGCGCCTAGTCCACCCAACGATTTGTGCTGAATTTCCCCTCTTGCAAGAACGCGATGGTCTGCGCGATCGCTTCCTTGTTGCGCACCAGCCAGGGATGCGAGGTGCGGATCACGATGTGATCGGCCATGCCCTCGAGCCCGGTGTTGGCGACCGACACCCGGCCGTCATGCGGCCGCGGCAGGGCCATGGAGGTGATCGGATAGACCGAACGGTTGCCGGCAATGATGCCGGCGGAATAATCGATCGGCGGCAGCAGCGCGCTGGTCGCGGCATCGCGGCGGGTGACGAGCTGCTGGCCGGCCGGACCGAAATAGGCGCGATAAGCTGCGAGGTTCTTCAGGCGGTCGGCGATCTCGCTGCCGCCGTTCGGTGTACCCAGCATTACGACGCGGCCGAGCCGCGCCGGGCGATGCCTCGCCAGATAGACGCGCGCCAGAAGACCGCCCATGGAATGGCAGACGAAGTTCACGGAGCCGTCGAGGCTCTGCGCGAACCGATCGAGCGAGGGGTGGATGTCCTCAGCCAGCACGTCGAGTGGCTTGCGCCGGCTGTCATAGTCGAGATTGAGGGTGGCAAAGCCGGCCGCCCTCAGCGCCAGCTCCATCCTGCGAAACGAGCGCGCCGTCCTGCTGATGCCATGCAACAGGACGACGCCGTCAAGTGTGGACGCCGCTTGACGCCATTCGTTCACTTATAGTCGCGCTCTTGCCACCACGGGAAATAGTCGGGCATGTCCGACGACACCTTATTCTTGAACTGCGCGGGGCGCTTTTCCAGGAACGACACCACGCCTTCCTTGACGTCGTCAGAGCGGCCGCGGGCATAGATGCCGCGGCTGTCGACCTTGTGCGCCTCCATCGGATCGTCGGCGCCCATCATGCGCCACATCATCTGGCGGATCAGCGCCACCGACACCGGCGCGGTCTTGGCTGCGAACTCCTTGGCGAGCGCACGCGCGGTGGGCAGCAGATCGTCCGGCGGCACCACCTTGCTGACGAGCCGGCCGGCGAGCGCTTCCTGCGCCGGGAAGACGCGGCCGGAATAGCACCATTCCAGCGCCTGCGAGATGCCGACGATGCGCGGCAGGAACCAGCTCGATGCGGCTTCCGGCACGATGCCGCGCTGGGAGAACACGAAGCCGAAGCGTGCGGCGTCGGAGGCGATGCGGATATCCATCGCAAGCTGCATGGTGACGCCGATGCCGACCGCCGGGCCGTTCACTGCAGCGATCACCGGCTTCAGGCACTTGAAGATCCGCAGCGTCACTTGCCCGCCGCCGTCACGCACCTGCGGATCGCTGTAGTCGACGCTGCCGTCGGCATTGCGCTTGACCGGACCGCGCCGCGCATCGCGGTCAAACGTGTTGGCGCCGGATGATAGATCGGCGCCGGCGCAGAATCCGCGGCCCGCACCTGTCACGATGATGGCCCTGACGTCGTCGTCCTTGTCGGCTTTGTCGAACGCGTCGATCAGCTCCTGCTGCATCGTGGCGTTGAAGGCGTTGAGCTTGTCGGGCCGGTTCAGCGTGATGGTCAGGATCTGCTCGGCGACCTCGTACTTGATCGTCTCATACGCCATGGGGATGATTTCCTTCCTTTTATTTGTCATTGCCGGGCTCGACCCGGCAATCCATCTCTTCTTTATGAAGAAGATGGATGCGCGGGTCGAGCCCGCGCATGACAATTTGGAAGGCCGAGGCGCTACTTCTTCGGCGGCGCGGGCCACGGCTTCTGCGGGCCGCGCAGGCCTTCGAACGCCTTGCCCATGCCGAGCACGCCGATGTCGTCGAAGCGGCGGCCGATGATCTGGACGCCGATCGGAAAGCCCTTCTTGTCGTAGCCGGCGTTGATCGACAGCGCCGGGTTCTCCGACATATTCCACGGCACGGTAAAGCAGATGTGCTCGAACGGCTTTGCGGGGTCATTGAGCGGCGCTGCGAACTCGGCCGGGAAGTTCACCACCGGCGATACCGGCGAGACCACGTAGTCGACCTCGCAGAACAATTTCGCGGCGGCCGCGCGGATCGCCATCGTCATGTTGAAGCCGCGCACCACATCGACGCCGGAGAGCTTTGCGCCGGCCTCGGCCCAGTTGAAGATGTAGGGCAGGGTCTTGCCGCGGTCGGCCTGCGACAGTTTCGACAGCTCATCCCAGGTCCTAGCGCGCCAGAAATTGTCGAGCCCTTCGAGCATCTCGGGCGTCAGGATGCCGTCGATCTCGGTGATGACGGCGCCGGCGGATTCGAACGCCTTCGCAGCCTTCACGACGACCTCGCGAACCTCCTTCTCGACCTTCTGGCCGGAGCCGGCGTCGAGCATCAGCCCGATGCGCAGCTTGCGCGGCGACTTCTCCAGCGCCTTCCAGTTCACCTCGAGCGCCGGCAGGCTCATGCCGTCGCGGCGGTCGGGACGCGACAGCACGCTCATCATCAGCGCGGCGTCGTCGACGGTGCGGGTCATCGGACCGGCGACGCGGCCGACATAGGGCGGGTCGATCGGCACGCGGCCGAGGCTCGGCTTCAATGCGACAAGGCCGCACCAGTTGGCCGGCAGTCGCACCGAGCCGCCGATATCGGTGCCGAGATGCAAGGGACCATAGCCGGCAGCACCTGCCGCGCCCGCGCCGGCGCTCGAGCCGCCGGGGTTCTTGCTGACATCCCAGGGATTGCGGGTCAGCGGATGGAACGACGACAAGCCCGACGACAGCATGCCGTAGTCCGGCATCGTGGTCTTGGAGAAGATCACGCAGCCGGCCTCGCGCAGCCGCGCCGCAGGCGGTGCATCCTTCTCCGCGGGCGCCAGCTTGACGCTCGCCGCGCCCAGCGGCACCGGCTGCCCCTTGGTCGCGACATTGTCCTTGATGGTGGCGGGAACGCCATCGAGCGTGCCGGCCGGCTCGGCTTGCTGCCAGCGCTCGGTCGAGGTCTTGGCGACCTTCCGCGCCCCTTCCGGGTCGTACAGATACAGCGCCTTGATGTGCGGCTCCCAGGTCGCGACCTGGGAGATGATTTCCTCCAGCACCTCGGACGGCGAGAACTGCTTGGCACGATAGCCGGCGAGCAGGTCGACGGCGGAGAGATCGTGCAGCGACGTGATGGCGTCCCCTTTGGGCTTATGCATGCGCACCTGCCGGCATGCGTTTCTCGATGATGCGGGCGAACATGCTGGCGCCGATCGGCAGGATCTTGTCGTCGAGAACGTAACCGGGATTGTGAACGGGCACGGAGCCGTCATGGCCGACCCAGAAATACGCGCCGGGAATGGCCTGCATCATGTCAGCGAAATCCTCGCTGCCCATCTTCGGCGTCGAGCGCGTGATCACCTTGGCGGGGTCGACGACGGTGCGCGCGACTTCCTCGACGACGCGGGACTGCTCTTCCTGATTCACCAGTACGCTGAAGCCGTCGCGGATCTCGACCGAGATTTCGGCGCCATATGCCGCCGCAAAGCCGGCGGAGATTTCGCGCATGCGCTTGCGGATCAACTCACGGATCTCGTCGGAGAAGCAGCGCACCGTGCCGCACATCCAGGCTTCGCCGGGAATGACGTTGTACGCCGACCCGGAATGGATCTGCGTGATCGACAGCACCGCAGCCTGCAGCGGATCGACGTTGCGGCTGACGATCGACTGCAACGCTTGTCCGAGCGTCATTGCGATCACGACCGCGTCCTTGGAACGCTCCGGCATCGCGCCATGCGCGCCGTAGCCCTGGATCCTGATGTCGAAGAAGTCGGCTGCGGCCATTGCCGGGCCCGGCAGGATCGCGATCTCGCCATGGTTGAGGTCGGGCGCGTTGTGCAGGCCATAGACCTCGTCGCAGGGGAACTGCTTGAACAGGCCGTCCTTGATCATGGCGCGGGCGCCGCCGAGGCCTTCCTCGGCCGGCTGGAAGATGAAATGCACGGTGCCGTCGAAATTGCGGGTCTCGGCGAGATAGCGCGCCGAGCCGAGCAGCATCGTGGTGTGGCCGTCATGGCCGCAGCCGTGGAAACGGCCCGGGATGGTCGAACGCCACTTCAGGTTGGTGTTCTCCTCCATCGGCAGCGCGTCCATGTCGGCGCGCAGGCCGATCTTCTTGGTGCCGTTGCCCTTGCCCTTGAGCACACCGACCACGCCGGTGCCGCCGAGGCCGCGATGCACCTCGATGCCCCAGCTCGTCAGCTTGTCGGCGACGATGCCCGAGGTGCGGACCTCCTCGAAGCCGATCTCGGGATGCGCATGCAGATCCCGTCTGATGGCGGTGAGTTCGTCGGCAAAACTGTCGATGCGCTCAATGGTCGGCATGGCTCTCTATCCGTTTGTGCGTGATGGGGAGGTGGGTGTGAAAGTAGGGCCGTTCGGCTTGATACGAATGCCGGGACGCAAATGTTTCCACGGCAGCGTGGCGGTATCGGCGGGCATCGCGCCGGGGGCGGCGCAGATCAAGAGCTTCTCGGCGATCGGCTCGAAATCGGCGCGGAAGTGCACCGAGCTCTTGTTGACCAAAATCTTCTGCGCCGTCGGCTCGATGCCGACATAGCGGTACATCGCCTGGTCGGCAAGCTGGGCCTTGTAAGAGCCGACCACGACGCGGACGTCGCCGACCCGCAGGCAGGCCGAGGGGCCCATATCCATGTCGCGGCCGCCGAAATAGGGACCGGGAGCCACGAATTTTCCATCCGAGAGTTGTTCGACGACAAAAGTCTCCCGGTATGGCGCGTCGCCGGGAATGCCGGACTTGCCGCCGAGCTCGAGCGTGACTGATGCCCCGACACCGGCGGCGTGCGCGGCCTTCGCGGATTGCGGGTCGTAGATCACGCCGGTTGCGGCACTCGCCTTGTTGTGCACCAGCGCGCGCAGCATGCCGGTGGTGTCGGAATCGCCGCCGGCGCCGGGATTGTCCTGGGTGTCGGCGATGATGATCGGCTTGCTGGCCGATTTCGCCAGTTCCATCGCCAGCCGCACGCCTTCGTCGGGCGAATAGATCCGGCCGTCGAAATCGTCCTCATGGCTCTCGACCAGGGCGACGACCTTGTCGGCGGCGGCATCCGCATCGGCCTGGGTCCGGCCGTACGCGAATACGCTCGGCCCGCAATCCCTGAAATCGGCGGCCGGGAAACCGGGGGCAAACGACAGCGTCGGCACCGCGTCGCTCTCGAGGGCGGCGAGCTTTTGATAGATGCCCTTGGTCGGCTGGTCGTTGGTGCATTGCCAGCTGATCGGGATCAGGAACGGCAGTTGCCGGAATGCCTTTGCGAAGCGCTGCCTGGACTTGAGCATCAGCGCCAGATGCCGGGCGCAGGCGCGGCCGGTTTCGGCCATGTCGACATGCGGATAGGTGCGGTAGGCAATCAGCGCATCGGCATGCTCGATCATCTTTGGCGAGACGTTCGCATGCAGATCGAGGCTCGCCACCAGCGGCAGGTCGTTGCCGATCGCCTTGCGCACGCGGGCCAGGGTTTCGCCTTCACCGTCGTCATAATGCTCGGTGACCATGGCGCCGTGCAGGTCGAGATAGACGGCATCGATCGGTCCGGCCGCGGCGATACCGTCGACCATTTCCGTCACGATCCGCTCGAACGCATCCTTGCTGACATGCGCCGACGGGCTCGCCGCGGCGAAGATCGTCGGCACCAGCTCCCAGCCATTGGCTTCCGCCGCCTCGACAAAGCCGGCGAGGCCGACATTGATCTTGCGCATGACCTTGAGCACGTCGGCGCCATGCGTCATCGACGGCCAGCCGCCGCCATGCACGAAATCGTCATAGGTTGCCTTCGTCGGTGCGAAGGTATTGGTCTCGTGCAGGAAACCGCCAACGGCAATGCGGGTCATCAAGTCGGTCTCGATACGTTTCTTCGATCATGATGCGATCAGGACGACGCGCGTCATGATCTCATCTCGTTGGTTGGAGCGTGATCTCCGGGGAAGACCGGCGTCACCTTCAGGGCCGCGCTCTAGCGCGCGACGTTAAGCGTGTCGTCGCGCCCAGCGCAAGCCGGGGAGCACCAGCGGATTTGCATGCCCTGTGGGCGGAAAGGCTTGAGGCGAAAGACCTAGGCCGTCGCCACAATGCCTTCCGCAACGGGGCGGAAGTTGGCGAAGTCCCAGCCGCGCCCGGGCGCCGCATCGAGCAGCGCGCGGGTATAGGCTTGCTGCGGATTGGTCAGCACCTCGGCGGCCGGTCCCTGTTCCACGACGCGGCCATGCTGCATCACGGCGACGTCGTCGCAGATTTGTGCGGCGACGCGCAAATCATGCGTGATGAACAGCAACGCGATCCCAAGCCGGCGCTGGATCTCGTCAAGCAGATCCAGCACCTGCGCCTGCACCGAGACGTCAAGTGCGGATACCGCTTCGTCCGCGACGAGCACGTCGGGATCGAGCGCCAGCGCGCGCGCGATCGCGATGCGCTGGCGTTGGCCGCCGGAGAACTGGTGCGGATATCGCGAGATCGCGTCGGGCGGCAAATGGACGAGCTCGAGCAGCTCGCGCGCCCGCGCCAGCGCATCCTTGCGCGGCATGCCGTAATTGACCGGGCCTTCCGCGATGCTCTCGCCGACGGTGACGCGCGGATTGAGCGAGCGGTAGGGATCCTGGAAGATGATCTGGATCTTCTGGCGATGCGGTTGCAACAGCCGGCGCGACAGGTCGGAAATCTCGCGGCCGGCGAGGCGTACCCCGCCCGAGGTCGGATCGATCAGGCGCACGATGCAGCGCGCGACCGTCGACTTGCCGGAACCGCTTTCGCCGACGATGCCGAGCGTGCGGCCCTTGCGCAGAGTGAGCGTGACGTTGCTGGCGGCGGCGACCTCGCGGGCTTTGCCGTACAGCGACCGCTCCCGGTAGACCTTGCTGAGCTCGTTGGCTTCCAGCACCACGGGCTCGGTCGTCTCCGGGCGCGGCGCGCGCGGCACCAGGCTCGGCACCGAGGACAAGAGGTTGCGGGTGTACTCCATCTTCGGATTGCGCAGCACATCCTGCAGCGGGCCGGTTTCGACAAGGCGGCCGTGTCGCATCACCGCGACGCGGTCGGCGATCTCGGCCACCACGCCCATGTCGTGGGTGATGAACAGAACCGCGGTGCCGTGATCACGTTGCAGGTCGCGGATCAAGGTGAGGATCTGCTTTTGGGTGGTGACGTCGAGCGCGGTGGTCGGCTCGTCCGCGATCAGGAGCTTCGGCTCCAGCACCAGCGCCATCGCGATCATGATGCGCTGGCGCTGACCGCCCGAGAGGCGGTGCGGGTAGGAGGAGAAGATGCGCTCCACGTCCGGCAGCCGCACATGCTCCATCATCGCCAAAATCTTCTGGCGCCGTGCGCGGGCATCGAGATCTGTGTGGGCGCGCAGCACCTCGTCGATCTGGCGGCCGACCGGCACCACGGGATTGAGCGCGGTCATCGGCTCCTGGAAGATCATCGCCATCCGCGTGGCGCGGAGTTGCCGCAGCCGCCGGTCGCTGGCGGTGAGCAGTTCCTCGCCGACCAGTTTGACGCTGCCGCCGGACGGCACCAGCGTGCCCTTCTGCTGCAGGCCCATCACGGTGAGCGAGGTCACCGACTTGCCCGAGCCGCTTTCGCCGACCAGGCACAGCGTCTCGCCTTCACGTACCTGTAGCGAGAGGTCGTCGATGATGCGATGCGCATCCGCCTTGCGGCCGAGGCCGACGACGAGATTGCTGATGTCGAGGACGACGTTGGTCATGTCAGGGTCTCTTGGCGCTGCGAAGGAATTTACCCACTGTCATTCCGGGATGGTGCGCCAGCACCAGACCCGGAATCTCGAGATTCCGGGTTCGATGCTTCGCATCGCCCCGGAATGACGGCTTCAGAAGAGCTGAAGCCATCACTTGCCCTCACGCTGCTTCATGCGGGGATCGAGCGCGTCGCGCGCGGCGTCGCCGATCAGGTTGACGCTGAGAATGGCGATCGAGAGCAGCAGCCCCGGCCAGAAGATCAGCGACGGCTTGACCTGGAAATAGGCGCGGCCCTCGGCCATGATGTTGCCCCAGGTCGGCGTTTCCGGCGAGATGCCGGCGCCGAGGAACGACAGGATCGCCTCGGTCAGGATCGCGGACGCGCAGACATAGGTGCCTTGCACGATCAGCGGCGCGATGGTGTTCGGCATCAAATGCCGCCACATGATCTTCGGCAGGCTGCTGCCGAGCGAGATCGCGGCCTCGACATAAGGCTCCTCGCGTGCGGTCAGCACCACCGAGCGCACCAGCCGCGCCACGCGCGGGATCTCGGGGATGGTGATCGCGACCATCACGGTCCAGATGCTGGCCCCCGACAGCGACACCACGGCGATCGCGAGCAGGATGGCGGGGATCGCCATCAAGCCGTCCATCACGCGCATCAGCACCGCATCGACCCAGCGGAAGAAGCCGGCGACGAGGCCGATCAGAAGGCCGATGGCGATCGAGCAGACGGCGGCGCCGAGCCCGATCACCAGCGAGATCCGTGCGCCGTAGATGATGCGCGACAACAGGTCGCGGCCATAGGCGTCGGTGCCGAGCAGATATTGCGCGCTCGACGGCTTCAGCCGCTGTGACGGCGTCAGCAGCAGAGGATCATGCGGCGCAAGCAGCGGCGCGAAGATCGCCATCAGGATGATGAGGGCGAGGCTGATCGTCGCAATCGCGATGATCGGCGTCGACGTCAGGAAGCCGAACTTGACGCGGAACGGCCGGGTGACGGGAAGCGAGGATTCGGGAAGGGTTTCGATCGCCATTGCTCAGTACCGGATACGAGGATCGAGCAGGGTGTAGGCGAGGTCGATCAACAGATTGACCGCGACGTAGATACCCGACGTCAACAGGATCATCGCCTGGATCACCGGATAGTCGCGCGCCAGCACCGCATCGACGGTGAGGCGGCCGATGCCGGGCAGGTTGAACACGCTTTCGGTGACGACGACGCCGGAGATCAGCAGCGCGAAGCCGGAACCGATCACCGTGATGACCGGCACGGCGGCGTTGCGCAGCGCATGGCGCAGCAGCACGCCGGTCTCGCCGATGCCCTTGGCCCGCGCCGTGCGCACGTAATCCTCGCCGAGCACATCGAGCATCGAGGCCCGCGTCATGCGTGCGATCAGCGCGACATAGATGAAGGAGAGCGTGCAGGTCGGCAGGATGAGGCGCTGGAAGAATGGACCGAACCCGGCCGAGATGCTCTTGAAGCCCTGTACCGGAACCCAGCGCAGATCAATCGCAAAGATCTGGATCAGCACATAGCCGATCACGAACACCGGCACCGAGAAGCCGAGCACGGAAAGTCCCATCACGAAGCGGTCGATCCAGGTGCCGTGCTTCCACGCCGCGATCACGCCGAGCGGCACCGCCACCAGGATCGAGAGGATGATGGTGGCCAGCGCGACCGAGATCGAGGGCTCGAGGCGCGGGACGATCATTTCGAGGATCGGCTTGTTCGAGATCAGGGAGACGCCGAGGTCGCCGTGCAGCAGCTTGGCGATCCAGGTGTAGAACTGGATGTAGATCGGCTCGTTCAGACCAAGCGAGGTCCGAATGCGTTCGAGCTGTTCAGGCGTCGCATTGTCGCCGGCGAGGATGGCGGCCGGGTCGCCCGGCGTCAGCCGCAGCAACAGGAACACGAACAGAGCCACCACGCCCATCACGGGAATGGCGGCGAGGATGCGGCGAAGCAGATATCCGAGCAAATTTGATCCGTTGGGTTGTGGTCGATGAAGTCCCCAGCGGGACCGTTGCACACCAGACCGTAGCACAGATGGTAGCAGACTCACGGTAGAACTTGAGCAAGTCCCATGCCATCGGTGCTGCGGATTTTGCGGTGCAGCTAATCAGTCCTGTTGGCCGCGATTATTCCTCCGGTGAAGTTCGAAGCAGTCCACTGGAAGGTGGATTGATTTCAGCTTTGCGCGCGTTGGCAGGCACGTCGAGCCCGGCACCGAACGACGGCGCCATCGGCGGCGTATCGAGGTCGCGCCAATCGTCGATCGCCTGGGCCACCATCTGCGCCGTCGCGGCCGACAGCGTCCAGCCGAGATGACCGTGGCCCGTATTGTAGAACACGCCCGGAATCCGTCCGGCGCGAACCACCGGCATCATGTTCGGCATCATCGGGCGCAAGCCCGCCCATGGCACGACTTTCGACGTATCGATCTCCGGGAAATGATGCCGCACCCAGTCCACCAGCGGTTGAATGCGATCGGCGCGAATGTCGCGGTTGAAGCCGTTGAACTCGGCAGTGCCGGCGACGCGGAAGCGGTCGGCGCCGAGCCGGCTGGTGACGATCTTCGCGGCTTCATCGAGCAGGCTGACGGTTGGGGCGGCATTCCGGCTTTGCGGCGCATCGAGCTGCACCGTGATCGAATAGCCCTTCACCGGATAGACATTGACGCGGTCGTTGAGCAGGCTGGCGAAGTGGCGGCTCGCCACGCCGGCGCAAATCGCGATCCCGTCCGCCTGTAGCTGCTGTCGCGTCGCGACCGCAGCATCATGTGAAGCAGCTTCGTTCCAGCCGATGCGGAAGCCGTCATCGCCGTGTGCGATCGTGTCGACGTCGGCTTCATGGATGAAGCTCGCGCCACGGCGGATGCAGGCGTCGGCAAGCCCACGCGTGAATTTGTGAATATCGCCGGTCGCGTCCGACGGCGTGAAGAAGCCGCCATAGCAGGTTGTCTGCAGCGCGGGTTCGATGACGCGGATCTCGTCCGGGGTCACCGGCCGGCGGTCGAGCCCGCCTTGCTGCAGCAACGTGTTGACCTTGAGGCCGGCTTCGAAGCCGGCCCTGTCGTGATAGACGTGCAGGATGCCGCGGCGCTCGAGATCGAAGGCGATGTTCTCGCGCTCTGCGATCGAGTACAGATGCTTGCGCGCTTCGATGGCGAGCTTCGTGGTCTCGATGGTGTTGCCGCGATAGCGCGTGATGTGGCCTATGAACTCGCCGATCCAGGAATATTTGTGCCAGCTCGGCTTCGGGTTCATCAGCAGCGGCGCGTCGCTTCTCAGCATCCAGCGCAGCCCCTTGAGGATGGTCGCGGCGCTGTTCCACACCTCGGCATTGCTGGCGGAGAGTTGTCCGCCATTGGCGAACGAGGTTTCCATCGCGGCGTAGCGATGCCTGTCGAGGACAGTCACCTTGTAGCCTCGTTCAAGCAGGGCATAGGCCGTCGTTACGCCGGTGATGCCGGCGCCGATGATCGCGATGTGTGGCATGGTAGTCGTCAGGCTCCCGTGGGTTAGAGTCGCCGAACCACCGGTGAAACCGGCATCGGCGCCCCATCTGTCACGGTACCTGAGAGCTTGATCCGCATCGGGCCGGGGCCGGATGCGAACTATCCCCTTCGGTGGACGTCATGGCCCTTGATGTGCGGCCATGTTCGTCTCTCTCCAGATCGTCCTGACGATACAGTCCTTTTGCCTGAGAGTTTCCGGGGCGGTTGCTCCGTCGGCGCCGAAGGCAACAACACGAATGTTGTCGCTTCGATCTCTCCCGCATCGTCGCGTTGGACGGCCGGACCGTAGGCGAAGCCTTAAAAATGGACAAGGCTAAATTTCGATCCGGCAGTGCCAACGTGTTGTGCAGTGCAATCGATGTCAGTCCAGCGTCGCCAGCAGTGCCGCCATCAGGCGGCCGCGTTCGGCGAGGCTGTCGACCTCGATATGTTCGTTGAGCGTATGTGCATCGGCGCCGCGAACGCCGAGGCCGTCGAGCGTGGGGATGCCCATCGCGCCGGTGAAGTTGCCGTCCGAGCCGCCGCCGGCGCTGCCGTGCGGCAGATCGAGACCTATCGCTGCCGCAAGGCCTTTTGCCTTTTCATAGAGCGCCATGGTGCCCGCATCGGGCTCCCACACCGGGCGGGTGACGCCGCGCGTCACCTTGAAGGTCACGTCGTTGGCGGTGCCCGACAGTGCCAGCATGCGCTCGACGCCGCGGTCGAGATCGGCCTGGCGCTTGGCCATGCTCAGCGCTTCGCCGGTGCAGGTCGTCGCGACGCAATTGACCCACTGGCCGCCATGCACGATGCCGACCGAGAAGGTGCAGTCCTCGGTGGTCATGCCGTCGATGGCGATGATCTGTCGCGCCATCTCGCGGATCGCGGAGCGGCCGGAAGACAGCGTTGCGCCGGCATGGCTGGGCTTGCCGGTGGCTTCCAGATTGAAGCGCGCGATCGCGTAGCGGCCGGTGACGACGCCGTTGTTCGGACGGCCGGGCTCCGGCACCAGCACATATTTGTTGCGCGCGGCTTCCGCCTCGATGATGTCGCGCGTCGACGGCGTGCCGACCTCTTCGTCGGGGGTGAACAGCACGGTGATCGGCAGCGGAGTCGTAAAGGAGGCGCGCGCCAATTGCCTGATCGCCTCGATCGACAGGTAGTTGCCGCCCTTCATGTCGAAGATGCCCGGCCCGAAGCACTTGTTGCCTTCGCGCCGCCACTTCAGCTTCTCGATGGTGCCGACGGGGTGAACGGTGTCCAGATGGCCGGCGATCAGGATGCCGGGCTGGCCTTGTTTCGGATGGGGAAAACGGGCGCGGACGCAGCCCGCGAAGCCCTGGCGTCCGGCGATGCGCTCGATCGTCGCACCCATGATCGCCATCTCGCGGGCGGCGAGATCGAGCATGCGTTCGACCGCGGCGGCGTCCCAGGTCGGGCTTTCGCATTCCACCCAGCTGCGCAGGCCCTGCAGCATCGTTTCGGAATCAAAGGGGAGATTGGCGGGGTTCATCGTTGTTCTCTCTTGTTGTTCTGACGGCGCCGGCATCGCGCGCGCGTTACGAAAATCTCAGCCGACGATTTTGTAAAGCCAAAATCTGGCGCGCGGCCTCATTCGTTTGTGTACGTCCGATGCGACCTGAAACCGATTGACGCGCTTGGCGCTTGGTGCAAGTCTCGATTTCACAAGCCATACAGCATGTTAGTTCGCCTAAATAACGAACCGCATGCATAACGAATAAGCCGGCTTTGACCAGTTACACGTCAGGAGAGATTGCATGTTCCCTATCTCGCGTTGGAAACACCGCACGCTAGCGGCCGCGTTGACGGCGCTCGCGCTGTCGTTCGCGCCGCAGGAATTGTCATTCGCACCGCAGGCGATGGCCGCGGGCAAGACCATCACCGCGGTGATGCACTCGGATCTGCGCGTCATCGATCCGATCATGACCACGGCCTACATCACCCGCGATCATGGCTACATGATCTATGACACGCTGCTGGCGACGGATTCCAATTTCAAGATCCAGCCGCAGATGGCGGACTGGAAGGTTTCCGACGACAAGCTGACCTACACGTTCACGCTGCGCGACGGCCTGAAGTGGCACGACGGCGCGCCGGTCACCGCGGAAGACTGCGTCGCCTCGCTGCAGCGTTGGGGCAAGGTCGACGGCATGGGCCAGAAGCTGATGGACTTCGTCGCGAGCCTGGAGGCGACCGACGCCAAGACCATCACGCTGAAGCTGAAGGAACCCTACGGCCTCGTGCTGGAATCGATCGGCAAGCCGTCGTCGCGCGTGCCGTTCATGATGCCGAAGCGTCTTGCCGAGACGCCGCCGGACAAGCCGATCCCGGAACAGATCGGCTCCGGACCGTTCAAATTCGTGCAGGCGGAATTCCAGCCGGGCGTGAAGGCGGTCTATGAGAAGAACAAGGACTACGTGCCGCGCAAGGAGCCGGCGAGCTGGACCGCGGGCGGCAAGGTCGTCAAGGTCGACCGCGTCGAGTGGGTCACGATGGCCGATGCGCAGACCGCGGTGAACGCACTGCAATCCGGCGACATCGATTTCATGGAGAACCTTCCGTTCGACATGCTGCCGGTGCTCGAAGCCAATCCGGATCTCAAGATCGACGTCCTGAACAAGTTCGGTTTCCAGACTCTCGGACGCATGAACTTCCTCTATCCGCCGTTCGACAATCCGAAGGTGCGCCGGGCTGCGTTCCTGGCGATGAACCAGAAGGACGTGCTCGACGCGCTGGTCGGCAACGCCAAGTACCAGAGGATCTGCGGCGCCTTCTTCGTCTGCGGCACGCCGCTCGAGACCGACGTCGGGGCCGAAACGCTGGTGAAGGGCAACGGCCTGGCGGAAGCCAAGAAGGCGCTTGCCGCATCCGGCTATGACGGCACCCCCGTGGTGATCATGGCGCCGGGCGACGTCACGACGTTGAAGGCCCAGCCGGTCGTGGCTGCGCAGCAGTTGCGCGAGGCCGGCTTCAAGGTCGACCTGCAGGCCACCGACTGGCAGACCGTGGTGACCCGCCGCGCCAGCCAGAAGCCGCCCAAGGAAGGCGGCTGGAACATGTTCTTCACCAACTGGGTCGCGGCCGACGTTTCCGATCCGATCGTCAACGCGTCGATCACCGGTCGCGGCAAGAATGGCGGCTGGTTCGGCTGGGCCGAAGACCCGAAGATCGAGGAGCTGCGTGACAAGTTCGCACGCGCCGGCTCGGCTGAGGAAAAGAAGAAGATCGCCACGGAAATCCAGACCGAGGCCTACGATCAGGTGATCTACGTTCCGCTCGGCCAGTACACCATTCCGAGCGCGTGGCGGAAGTCGCTGACCGGCGTGCTCGACGGCCCGGCAACGCCGATCTTCTGGAACATCGACAAGTCCGAGTAAGCTTGCGGCTTGACGCAAAACAAATGGCCGGGACTTGTCCCGGCCATTTTCTTTTCGCGCCGTCGCTTGTCAGGTGTGGCTGTCGCGGAGCTGCTCCAGTCCATCGCTGAGCGGTGGTCCGCCTTGTGGTGCGTGCTGCGGCGGGGAGGGGCGCTCCTTGCGCTGATCGGGTTGGTCGGTTGCGCGCTGCGCGGATGGATCGTCGTTCGGCATCATCATGCTCCAATTGCGGCATGACAACGAATACGCAGTGCACGGGTTCCGAACCGGCGACCGCTAATCGCCGTGGTCTGGTCTCATGCTGGTCGGGCTCGACAGGCTCGTGAGCTGCGTCGGTCCGATACCGGTTCCGTTCATCCAGGCCACCGCTCCAGCGGCAAACGCGAGCAGTCCGTACAGCATGATCGCGCCGCGGATCCATCGCCGGTAGATCGCGCGGTCGTCGGGCACAGCATTGCGGAAATTCTGTGCATTGAGCCCGTTGCTGCAATGAGCCGCATCGTCGCCGTGCTGGAGAGTAAAGGCACCATGATCGCGCGCCGTTTCGCGGGCAATCCGATTGCGCTTCGCAATCTCCATCGCCGATCTCCGACCAAAATTGATTTCGAAATGCAACAGCCGCGAAAATGCGCGGCCGGAATTTCCAAATGCGGGCAAGACTACGACAGTCAGCGATTGCGGCGTGTGAACCACGCCACAGCCGGAAAACACGAGGCGGCGAGCATCGCGACGCTGGCCCTCCCGGGTGGTGGGTGCGCGTGGCCTGCGAAGGTTGGTGCGGGCGGTGGGACTCGAACCCACACGACGTTGCCATCGAGGGATTTTAAGTCCCTTGCGTCTACCAGTTCCGCCACGTCCGCGTTGCGCCAGGCGCGCCGATTTCTAGCGCGTTTGGGCGCGGAGTGGAATTGTCATTATCCGGTGCTAACAGGTGAGCTTTCAAAGGCTTAAGCGGCGGCCCGCAATTCCATTTGCCTCGACGGCCGGGCATTGGGATAAGCAGCGCGCCGCCGCGATTGAGCCTCAATCCGGACACCGGTGGCTGCTTTAGGCAATCTCAACACTGTCCGGTTAAGAAAGCTGAATGTCTGTTCGTTTCCCACGCCGCCTGAAGCTGTCGCGCGCGGCGGCCGTCATCGCGCTGCTCGCCTCGGCCGCGGGCGTTTCCGGCTGCGCGCAGATCGGCGACACCGTACCGTCGGCATTCGCCGATCCCGCCAAGTACGAGCTTTATGATTGCAAGCAGCTCGAGAACGAGCGCAGCAATCTCAAGACCCGCGCGGCGGATCAGGAAAAATTGATGGCCAAGGCGGAGACCGGCGTCGGCGGTACTGTCGTCTCCGAGATGGTCTATCGCAACGAGCTGATCTCGATCCACTCCCAGCAGAAGCTGGCGGATGAGGCCTGGCGCAAAGGCAGGTGCCATGAAAGCCCGCCGGACACGCCTGCGGCCGCTGCCCCCGCTGCTCCCACGCCGGCGGCGAAGGGCCCGCGCGCACCACGGGGCCTCGTCCACTAAGCCTGCGTTTCCGGACGAGTCGGTCGTGATCGCCGAGTTCAGGCGCGCCAGTCGTAGATCCAGTCCTGCCGCGCCAGCATGCGCTCCGGACCGATGGCGCGGATCGCCAGATCGCGCGCGATCGCCGCCGGCCCGCGCAGATGATAGATGCGGCCCTGCTGTCGCGCCAGGCGCTGCACTTTCAGCACGCGTCCGCGCCGCGCCCGTGCGTAGCGCGTCAACGCGGCGGGAATGCCCGCGGTGTTTTCCCCGGTGCTGTCGCTCAAGGCCTTGGCGAGCACGGCCGCATCCTCGATCGCCATGCCGGCGCCTTGCGCGGCGAACGGCAGCATCGCATGCGCGGCATCGCCGAGCAGCGTCACCGCGCCTTCGCTCCAGCGGCCGATGTCGGGCAGGGTGAACAGCGCCCATTTGCGCCAGCCGTCGACCGCGCCGATCAGCATCCGCGCCGTCGCGGGCCAGCGCGCGGTGGCGAATGCGCCCTTGATCTCGTTGATGTCGCCGGGCTCGCTCCAGCCCGGCCGGTTCCAGGTGCCCGATACGATCGCGACCACGTTGATCTGGCGTCCGGCCGAGATGGGATAGGCGACGAGATGCGCGTCCGGTCCCATCCAGAGCTGCACGCGCGGTGCGGTGTATTCACGCGGCAGGGCGGTGGCGTCCAGCGTGCCGCGCCAGGCGATCAGGCCGGAGAATTGCGGCTGCACATCCGGAAACAAATGCCCGCGCACCGACGACCAGATGCCGTCGGCGCCGATCAGCGCAACGGCCAATTCCTCCTGCCGTGAATTGCCGCGGCGTTGGACGACGGTGAGGCCTCGCGCATGCTTGGTCACGTCCTCGAACTGGCAGCCGAGCCGCAGATCGATATCGGGATGGTCGCTCGCGGCGGCCTGCAGCGCGGCCTGCAAATCGGCGCGGTGGACCACCCAATAGGGTGCACCGGCGCGGAACTCGGCGGCCTGGCCAAGCGGCATCCGTGCGATCTCGCCACCGGCCCGCGCGCTCAGGATGTTGACGGATTCAGGCGTGACCGCGTGCCGCGCAAGCGGTTCCTTGAGCCCGAGCTCGACCAGGATGCGGCTGGCATTGGGAGAGAGCTGGATGCCGGCGCCGGCTTCCTCGAGCCGTTCGGCCTTCTCCAGCACGACGACGCGAAAGCCCTGTGCCGCCAGTGTCAGCGACGCCGTCAGTCCTCCGATCCCGGCGCCTGCAACGATGACGGTTCGCGTCAGCGCCACGGAGCGGTCAGGCGACCTTGTCTTTCAGCACGCATTCCGGCGGCCGCGCTTCGCCGGCCGCGAGGTCGGACGCGAAGCGATAGAGCGTCGAGCAGTACGGGCAGATAATCTCGTTGTCATTGCCGAGGTCGAGGAACACGTGCGGATGGTCGAACGGCGGGTTGGCGCCGACGCACATGAACTCCTGCGATCCGATTTCGATCACCGAGACACCGGCATCGTTATGGAAGTGCGGGACGACGTGGTCGGACATATTCTCACCTTGATGGCAACGATGGGCAGACGCAATCAACAGCATGCGGCATCGCGAAATGCCGCGCACCATACTGGCGGGAACAGTTGATTCCTAGAGCCCCGATGGCTCATTTGCTCATGCAAATTCGACACAATCTTGTCGTCCCAGAGAAGCCCTCCTTTGGTCGGAGCCGTTGTGTCGCAAAAACGGCACACTATCTCCAAGGCGAATAAAACTAGAGGTTTTATCGGGATGAATCGGGTGCGCGTCAGCTTGGCGGTGGTCGGTGTGGCAGCAAGTGCTGCCGTGGGCGCGGCTATTTGGCCGCACGCCCGTGACGCCGGCACCGTGCTGGCGGCGCGGGACGATCCCGCTGCGCTCGCCGACATCAGGCTCAATTCCGTGCTGCGCAACAACTCGGCGTTGATCGCGGACAATATCGAGGCGGCGCTGGCTTCCGGCGATGCCGACCTTGCGGCCAGCTTTGTCGCGCTCGCCGGCGAGAAGAGCATCGCACTTAGTGATGATCTCACCAAGCGCGTCGATGACGCGCGCGCCGAGCAATCATCCAGCATGCATTACGCCAAGGGGTTCGCCACCGGCCTGGTGACCGGCAATGCCGACGATGTCGCAAGCCTGTCCGGCACGGTCGCCGGCGACCTGTTCGTGTTCGGTGATGTCAGGGACATCGTGCGCGAGGGCAAGCACCTCGTGATGGGCGAGGACACCGACCAGCTGGTGCTCGGCCTCGCGGCCGCCGGGCTCGCGGTGACCGCGGCCACCTATGTGTCGGTCGGCGGCGCCGGGCCGCTGCGCGCCGGGCTGACGCTGGTCAAGGATACGCGCAAGGCCGGGCGGCTGAGCGAGGGGATGATCGAATGGGCCGGACGCTCGAGCCGCGAGGTCGTCGACCAGCCGGCGCTGCGCGAGGCGGTCGCATCCGGCTCGGTGCTGCGGCCGGTGCAAACCGCAACCGCGATCCACGCGGCCTTCCGCGCCGAGAAGGCCGGCGCGCTGGTGCGCGTCGCCAAGGACGTCGGGCGCATCGGCGAGGCGGCCGGGGTTCGCGCTGCGCGGGATACGCTCAAGGTCGCCGAGAACCCGAAGGAGATCGCGCGGGCGGCGCGGATCGCCGAGGTCAAGGGCGGCCAGACCCGCGCGATCCTGAAGCTGCTCGGCCGCGGCGCGCTGCTGCTGGCCGCCGGCGCATTCAATCTCACCATGTGGCTGTTCGGCGCGCTGCTGGCGCTGTTCGGCTTCCTGTCGTCGATCAAGGCCACCACCGAACGGGCCACCGCCTGGTGGCTCAGACGAAGCAAGGCGCTGCGCCTGAAGCGGCAGATGGCCGCTCAGGCTACCTTGGCGAGTATGCCCGCCCAGGGTTAGGCTTGCGGTCGCCGGTCGATCGCCAATCGCAAATCCCTAGAACAAACGGAATGGATGATGCCGAGTTTCCATCACGGCGATGTTGAAATTGCCTTTATCGACGAAGGCGCGGGCGAACCGATCGTGCTGGTGCACGGCTTTGCCTCGAGCAAGAACGTCAACTGGATCTACCCGACCTGGGTGTCCGATCTCGTCAAGGCCGGCCGTCGGGTGATCGCGCTCGACAATCGCGGCCACGGCGAATCCGCCAAGCTCTACGATGCCGCGCAGTACGAGATCGCGACCATGGCCGGCGACGTGATTGCGCTGATGGACCATCTCGGAATCACGCGCGCCGACATCATGGGCTATTCGCTGGGCTCGCGGATGACGGCGATCCTGGCGCGAGAGAATTCCGATCGGGTGCGCTCGGCGATCCTTGGCGGGATCGGCATCGGGCTGATCGAGGGCGGCGGCCCCGGCGAGGCGGTCGCGCTGGCGCTGGAGGCGCCGTCGCTCGACGATGTCACCGACCCGGTCGGCCGTACCTTCCGCGCCTTTGCCGATCAGACCCGCTCCGACCGCCGCGCACTCGCCGCCTGCCTGCGCGGCTCGCGCCGCCTGATGACGCGCGAGGAGGCGGCCGGCATCCGCGTGCCGGTTTTGATCGCGGTCGGCAGCAAGGACGAGATCGCGGGCTCGGCGTCAGCGCTCGGCCGGATCATTCCGGGTTCGGAGGTGCTCGACATTCCGAACCGCGATCACATGCGGGCGGTCGGCGACAAGGTCTACAAGACCGGGGTCATCGACTTCCTGTCGCGGCGAAAATAGATCGTCGGCTTCATCCCTGGCGAAGGCGCGCGCGGCCGCGATCAGCACCACGAAGGTCGCGACCCACACCATGCGCGCGCCGTAGCGGTCGTGCGGTCCCGAGATCACGCCGCAGACGAAGGCATTGCCGAGCAAGGCAAGCGTGACGGTGCCCGCCAGCAGCGTCAGATCGTCGAGCCGCCGCTGCCATAGGCCGCGGCCGAACAGGATCACGACCAGGAGCATCGAGCCCAGCGCGACCGGCACGTGGATGCGGTTGATCGCAGTGAAGTCGAGGTGCCAGCGTTGCTGCCGCGCCGCGCGCATCGGCGCGACCTGTTTGGGAATGTAGCGCTCGATGATGCCGTAGGTGTGCGGGATCCAGCCCGAGGTGCCTTCACCGGTCGCGACATGCATGAGCTGGTCTGCGGTTGCCGTCAGCGCTGCCTTGGCCTGCCATTCCGGATATTCGGCCAGCGAGCGCAGCACGATGTAGCCCATCTCGTCATTCAGTCCCTTGAAGCGGCCGAGCGTGTTGAACATGCTGTGGCCCCACAGGAAGTCGTCGGCGGTCGGCGGCAACTCGTCGCGATAGGGGCAGAGCTTCAGCTTCTCCGTCACGCAATGATCGCGCAGATATTGCGCGACGATGCCATCCTGCAGCATGCGGCCGAAGGCGACGCCATAGCCGCCGGGCGTCCAGGCCAGCTGTCCGGACAGCGCAAAGTTCGCCGCCAGCAGCATCGCCGCGCCGGCGACGGTGGTCAGGCTGCCTTGTACCAGGCCCGCGATCGGGATGCGCCGGCCGAGCCACGGACGCAGCATCCAGCCGACGCAGCACAGGCCGAGCAGCACCGCCAGCGTCGCGCTGTGCGTGGCGGCCGAAAACGCGATGAACCCGAACAGCACCGCCTTCTCGAGCGTCGAGATCCGTTCGCCGTGCAGGATGAGGATGAAGAGTGCGAGCACCGAAAGGCCGGCGAAGATGTCGGTCAGCAGCATGCTGGCCAGCCAGGGCAAAGCGGTGGTTGCGATCAGCGCGAGGCTGATCGCGATCAGCCGGACTGGCCGGGCGAGGCCGAGCACGCGCAGCGTCAGCTGCAGGATCCACAGCGTCGCCAGGGTCTGGATGCCGAGGTTGAGCCAGAAATCCGATGTCTCCCCGACATGGAGGTAGATCCCGAATACCGTGGACCGGCTCGGCACCAGGTAGCCCTCATACCAGCGCGCCAGATAGCCGCCGGTATCCCATTGGAGCAGCGGATAGCCGTTCCAGAAGGCAGGGGCGAGCAGCAGGAGGGGGATGGCAATGGTCGCGATCCAGACCGACCGCGCATCGGTCAGGCGGGCACCTAAACTCCGGGTATTGATGATGTTTCCCCCTTTTATTGGGGCCGACCATGCCCAAAACCACACGGGCGACGAAATCCGCCAATAGTTGCAGAAGCACGGCTTGATTTCGGCAAAATCCCGACCAATTCCCCTAGACGCCGGCCCGGGGGTGTTCGGCTGGGGTTTACCGTACTGAGCCATCCCGGGACGCGCTGGGTCCATCGTGCTATAACGCACATCAGAACAACCGAATTGCGAGAGCAGCTATGGCAGTTCATCAGGTCAATCCGCAGGGAGGCAAGCTTGCGGCGCTCGATCCGATCTGGGATCGAATCCGCGGCGAGGCTGAGGACATCCTGCGGCGCGAGCCGGAACTCGCATCCTTCATCTATGCGACCGTGCTGCATCATGAGCGGCTGGAAGATTCTGTAGTCCATCGCATTGCCGAGCGGCTCGATCACGCCGCGCTGTCGGGCGATTTGATCCGCCAGACCTATGGCGAGGCACTGCGCGACGAGCCCGATATCGGCAACGCGTTCCGCGCCGACCTCGTCGCCGTCTATGACCGCGATCCGGCGACTTCGCGCTTCATCGATCCCTTGCTCTACTTCAAGGGCTTTCACGCGCTGCAGACCCACCGTCTCGCGCACTGGCTCTATCAGAAGGGCCGCAAGGATTTTGCCTTCTACCTGCAGAGCCGCTCCTCGGCGGTGTTCCAGACCGACATCAACCCGGCCGCCAGGATCGGCCGCGGCATCTTCCTCGATCATGCCACCGGTTTCGTCTGCGGCGAGACGGCGGTCATCGAGGACGATGTCTCGATCCTGCATGGCGTCACGCTCGGCGGCACCGGCAAGGAGAACGAGGATCGGCATCCGAAGATCCGCCACGGTGTGCTGATCGGCGCCGGCGCCAAGATCCTCGGCAATATCGAGATCGGTCATTGCGCGCGCATCGCGGCCGGCTCGGTCGTGGTCAAGCCGGTGCCGCACAACGTCACGGTCGCGGGCGTGCCGGCGAAAATCGTCGGCGAGGCCGGCTGTGCCGAGCCGTCGCGCACCATGGACCAGATGCTCAGCGCGATCGGGCTTTGATTTCACTCGCTTTCTGATCGCGGCGAAAACGCGACAAGACAAAAGTCGTGTGCGCAACATCACGTCGCCAAAGCCTGAAAAGGCTCTGGCGATCTTTGCCGTCTCGTCCTAAAACTCCCCCGAAAATCATCGACCCGATTGGAGACGGCCGTGGACGTTCAGGAAGTCAGGAAGCTCGACGCGTATCTCAAACGCGTGTTCAGCAATCCCAAGATCCGCGTGGTGCCGCGGCCCAAGAAAGACGACTCGGCCGAGGTCTATATCGGCGAGGAGTTCATCGGCGTGTTGTTCGTCGACGACGAGGACGATGATCGCTCGTTCCAGTTCCAGATGGCGATCCTGGAAGAGGATCTGGCCGAGTAAGGCGGAACAGCCTCGCCTTCACACGTCGTTACGACGAACTCGCGACAAAATTGAAGAGCGATCTTGCGCTGGAGCGACCATCCTTCGCGGACACGTCGCTCCGCTCGCAATGACAGTGTCATCCCTTCGCGCTGTGCATCTGCGCGGAGAGACGGTTCATCGCGGTGGCGATGTCGCGCCACTGCGCGAGCCAGCTGCGCGGAAAGCGAAAGATCAGGTCGGCGCCGTCGATGCGCCGCTCACTCAGGCACATGCCGGGCGTCGAGGTGTCGCGCGTGCAGCGCGCGGTCAGCTGCGGCTCGCTCGCCGTGAACAGGTCCTCGCCGCCATAGGGCGTGCCGTCGCGGAACGCGCGCGCCGTCAGGCCGTCATCAATGTTTGCGCGCTCGTCGAGATAGCGCGGATAGATCGTGCGCAGGCGCATGTCCGGCGCGAGTGAATCGTGGTGCGCCGCGATCGACACGAAGATCCTGTCGATCGGCTGCACCTTGTCCTCGACTGTATCGGCGCTGTAGTGCTTCGGCGCGGCGGGCGCGTCCAGCGACGGATAGAGGAAGCTCAAATCGACGCGCTCCTGCGGTCCGGAGTGACGCTGGATCTTCATGCGCACGGCCATGGTCGGCACGTTGAACAGCGTGCCGCCGACGCTCACCGGCAGCCGCGACGGATCGCTCGGCGGAATGGTCGTGTAGGTCGGCCACAGCAGATAGGCGACGAGCGCGACCGCGCCGGCCGCGATCACCGCCGAGGCGATGATCGGAACGAGATGCGCGCGCGGGTTGCGGCGGGTGTCGCGGGCGAGATGCTGGGCGGTCGAGAGAAGCGTCATGAGCGAGGCTGAGATCAGGTCGGGAGTGGCCGAATCATCTGCCGAATATGCCACGTGGCGGGGAATTTCCGTACGATTCCAATGGAATCCGGGACCGAATGGCCATGCGCAAACGCCGCGCCTGACGTGTCCGGTTAACCTTTCCTTAAGGATGATGTGGCGGCAGGCTGCCAATTCTGCGAAGCAGGGCAGGTGGCCTGTTGCGTAGCGGAAGTTCCGATGTCGCCCGATACCTTGAATTCCCTGTTCTCGCTCTTGATCGGTTTCGCGCTCGCGGGCGCGCTGGCCAACGGTTACCAGGCGATGGCGGAGCGCCCGGCCGGTTTCGGCCTGCTGCAGGAGGGCGCGGCGCCGAAGACCTTCGCCGCGGTCCCGTTCCTCGTCTTCGCCGCACCGTTCATCATCATGCGCAACACGCTGCGCGGGGCGCGCATCGAGCGCCGCCGCTTCGAATTCGTGATGATGGCAACCGTCATCTCCGGCTTCTGGAGCCTGATGTCGGGCACCTTCTTCGTGATGACGCTGCGCGCTGCGGGCGTGCTGGCCTGATCCGATCATGATCCGCGGCCGATCACGGTCGCGCTTGCTTGAAACCATGTCGGCCGTCGTGCCAAGGTCTCCTGCGATCAGGGCTTCGGTTCTGATTGAATCAGAAACCGAAGCTCTGGATTTTCGTTTCGACGCGTTTTCTTCACGCGAACCGGTGTCCACTTCGCTCGAGAACGCTCCAGGGAGACCTCAATGGCGATCTACGAACTCGACGGGCAGGCGCCCGATCTTCCCGCCGACGGCAGCTACTTCATCGCCGACAATGCCGTGGTGATCGGCAAGGTCCGCCTCAAGTCCGCCGCGAGCGTTTGGTTCGGCGCCGTGCTGCGCGGCGACAATGAGTGGATCGAGATCGGCGAGGGCTCCAACGTCCAGGACAATTCCACCCTGCACGTCGATCCCGGCTTTCCCCTCAGCATCGGCAACAACGTCACCATCGGCCACAATGCGATCGTGCACGGCTGCACGCTGGAAGACGGCGTGCTGATCGGGATGGGATCGATCGTGATGAACGGTGCGCGGATCCGGCGCGGCAGCGTGGTCGGTGCCGGCTCCGTCATCACCGAGGGCAAGGAGTTTCCGGAAAATTCCCTGATCATCGGTGCGCCCGCCCGCGTGGTGCGTACGCTTGACGCTGCGCAGGCCGAGGCGTTGTCGCGGCCGGCGAAGTCCTACGCGATCAGGGGTCCGCAATACAAAGCGGGACTGAAGAAGATCGGCTGAAGCCTCAGCGCTTGCGGCCGCGCTTGCGCGCAGCGTTCGCTGCAGTGGTGCGAGGCTTCGCTGCGTCTTGCGGTCTCGTTGCCTCCTGAAGTCTTGCGCTCTTGCGGAGCGCATCCTTCAGGTCGATCGGAATGCCGTGCTTCTTGAGCAGGTCGGCGAAAGCCTCGTCGGCGAGCTCCTGCAAGGTCGCCATCCGGTCGCGCCCGAGCTGCTTCAGCTTGTCGAAAGTGTCGTCGTCAAACTCGATCAGCTTGCGCAAATTGCATTGCTCCCAAACTGTATTGCTCCAACGCCTGTCGGAACCGGCGTTTTGCGGACTCGTTGACGTCCGCAAGGGAGAATTGTCATGCGTAAATTATCTAAATTATCTGTCACCACCGCGCTCGCGACAATCGCGATTGTGCTGACGCCCGCGGTTACCGTCGCCCAAGGTACCGGGAGCGGCGCCGGGACCGGCAGCCCTTCGTCAGCCAGCCCGACATCGCCGCAAGCCGCTTCACCGCCGGCCGGGACCAACAGCGCCGGGACCGCGCAATCCTCCGGCGGCCCCAATACCGGTAGAGGCGTTACCACCGGATCGGCAACGACGACCGAGAGCGTCGACAAGGCCATCGCCGACGAGAACGAAAAAGTCGAGCGCCGTACGAAAGGCATCTGCCGCGGCTGTTAAGCTCTGACGGCCGTGCTTTGATGAACGCGGGTCGCGCAGATGTGAGCGCGACATAGGCGCGCGGTAGAAGCTGCGGTCCTAGATTGAGCTAGCATGCGCAGGACGCGGCGGAGGAGGCTTGAAAACAAAGCCTTTGAAAAAAGGAGTAACGGGTGATGTTGCGTAAAACGATGATTGCCTTGCTGGCGACGGCCTCGGTCGGTCTGTTCACCATCGATGCTGCGTCGGCACGCGGTGGCTTCGGTGGCGGCGGCTTTCATGGTGGCGGCGGCTTCCGCGGCGGTGGCGGATTTGGCGGCTTCCACGGCGGCGGCGCTGCATTCCGGGCGATGGGCGGAGGCGGTGGCTTCCGGTCGGCTGCGATCGGCGGTGGTTGGGCAGGCCGCGGCTGGCACGGCGGAGGCTGGCGTGGTGGCGGCTGGAACGGTGGTTACTATCGGCGCGGCTGGGGCGGCGGCTGGGGCTATCCGCTCGCGGCGGCTGCGGTCGGCTTCGGGCTGGGCTATGGCGCCTACGATTACTATGACGGCTATTACGGCAATCCATACTACGCCGGCTACGGCTATGACGATGGCTACGGCTACGGTTACGGCGGTTGTTACGTCGTGCGCCGCGGCGTGATGACACCGTATGGCTGGCGCGTTCGGCCGGTGCAGGTTTGCAATTGAGCCATTCGCTCATGCATGGCCGGTCCATTCGCTCGCCATGCTGATGGTCTTGCAATGATCGGCGCGGCCGGCGTTTCGATGCCCGGCCGCCGCGCTGGGTCGCGCACTGGTATGCAGCTTGCACCGCCTTGCAGAAGTCCGTGCGTGAGCGCGCCGCGAAAACAAATGGTCCGGCTGCGATTGGAGCCGGGCCCAGAGGACATCCAAGATGCTGACCATTCCTGACCTGACATTGCTGCTCATGGTGGTTGTTGCGAGCCTCGCCGTTGCGCTGATCTACATGCTGCGCGAGCTCGAGCCGAAGCTTGCGCGGCTGCGGCTGCGAGGTGATCGCGCCTTACGCGATCGCACCGAATAGGGCGGCAATTCCGTTCGCCGCGGCTTTGGCCGCGGTGGTGCTGCGCATCCAGAGTCGTCAGCCGAGCACGCCGTATTTCTTAAAGGCGGTCTGCGTCTTTCGCGCGGCGAGGGCCGCCTTCGGGATCTCGAGCCGGAGCTTTCCTGCCGGGCGGTCCCGAGCGGGATTCAAGGACCCCAAAAAACAAGGCCGTCGACGTAGTATACCGTCAACGACCTTGCCAGCCCCGGATATTGAAATCGGCTCACGCCATCCGGTCATTCGAAGATGACTCGGATTCGAAGGCCGATATGTGAACCAGTTCACAAAGTCAGGATTAATTCACGGTAACGGGCACTCATGATCGGCCGCCGCCGGCAGCCCTCGAGCGCGAAAGTTCCCCGTTAGATGATGATCTTGCTGGGGATTTGGCGCATTTTTATGGCTGGTCACCTGAGTGGGGCGGGGTCTCCGTAGGCCTCAACCGCGCGACCTGTGGCGCTTCCGGTTGGCGCTACGGGTGGCCTTCGAGCGCTTGCGCGGCGCGGGCTCGGCGGCCGGCTCGTTGGCCTGCGCGCTCGCCAGCGACTGGCGCAAACCCTCGACCTGTTCGGTCAGCGCGGCGACCTGGTCGGAGAGCCTCTTGGCATCGGCCGCCTGCAAGGCGAACTGCTTGCGCATGGTCTGCAGCTGGTCCTGCACCTCCTGCAGCTGGTCGATGGATTCCTGCTGGGTCGCCTCCATGCCCTTGGTCTTTTCCACCAGAGCCTCGGAGACCTGCGCGGTCCGCGCCTGCAACTGCCGCGCGGCGACCATGCGGTCGGTCTCCGGCACGTTGCCGGTGTAGGCACGCCACAGCGCGATCGAGCCGATTCCGAACAGCACGAGCACCAGCGCCACGGCGCCGATCGCGATCGGCTGCACGCCAATCAGGCTGCTGGCTTGTGAATTCCGGGGGGCAAGTTCGACCATGCGACCAACAACCGGACATCAATTGAAAGGTTCGAAATAGCACAAACCCCGGCGCGGGCAAAACCGGGGGGTGTGTAGACCACTGCGGCAGCAGCGAAATTTGTATCATATGTTAGTTTTCGGCCGTGCTGCCCGGCCTGCTCGGCCTCTGGCCGACCCGAACTCAAGGTCCCCGAATTCAGCCTCTGGGCGCGATCAGGCCGACCCGCATGTCCTTTGCCAGATAGACGCAAGCGCCATCGGCGAGCAGCCGGCCGTCGGCGATGCCGAGCACCAGCCGGCCGCGCCTGGCCTGGCGTATGCCGACCTCATATCGCACCAGCCTGACATCCGGCGTGATGTGCCCCCTGAACTTGACCTCGCCGACCCCGAGCGCGCGGCCCTTGCCCGGCGAGCCCGACCAGCCGAGCCAGAAGCCGATGATCTGCCACATGGCGTCGAGGCCGAGGCATCCGGGCATCACGGGGTCGGCGGCAAAGTGACAGGCGAAGAACCAGTGGTCCGGCGCAATCTCGAGTTCGCCGACGACGTGGCGTTTGCCGAACGCGCCGCCGTCCAGGCTGATCTCGGTGATGCGGTCCATCATCAGCATCGGCGGTGCCGGCAGCTGCGCATTGCCCGGGCCGAAATAGCCGCCTTCGCTCGAGCGCAGCAGATCCGGCTTGCTGTAGGACGATTGCGGTGCGTGAAAATCGTGCGGATTGAACAAGATGGCCACCGATGTTCGGGTTCTGGCTGAAGCTTAGCTGCGGTTGCGCCGCGTGGCCCTTGGCCGCGCGGACAGGGGTTTGGCAGGCAAGCCCAGCGCGGCGGCCATGAAGGCCCAGATGTCGCCGGTCAGCCTTGCCGGATCAGGCCGTCTTTCGCTCATGAGCGCGCCGATCAGCGCCTGGCGGATGCCGCCGATCATCAGCGCAATGGTGAGGTGAGGGTCGATGCCGCCGGGCACGATCCCGTCGCGCTGGGCCGCTTCGATCATGCGGGCGCCGGCGTCAAGCTGCCGGCCGGTGAAGGCGGTCTCGACATCGAGCACCTCGGGCGCGCGGCTGAGCGGTCCGATCACGAGGGGCGCAAACGGGTGGTCATAGTGAAAGGCGACATAGGCGCCGATCCGCTCCTTTTCCCGGTCCGCCCAGTCCGCGGCGGACAGCTTGGCGCCGCCGAATGCCGTCGCATCAAGTTGTTCATAGAAGCCTTCGACCACGGCGGCGATCAGGCCGGCCTTAGATCCGAAGTGATGGTAGGCGAGCCCGACCGAGACCTGCGCCCGCCTTGCGACGGCCTGCATCTCGAGGTGCCCATGGCCCTCGATGAGCTCGGCCTGCGCTGCCGAGAGCAGCCGTTCCCGTGTCCCCAGGCTCGTCGCGTCCATCGTGGCCCCATTCGCTGAATTGAATTCAATTCAATATCGCCGATGCTAGGATGTCAAGCCGCCGACGCGGATGGCAAAGCGAGCCGGTGAAGGGATGCGATGGCGTTTGCGATCAAGACCGAGATCCGAAATCCGCGGGCGAAGGTGTTCACCTTCACCGCGCAGAAGACCATGTATGGCGGCAAGCACATCGCGGCCGATGACATCGTGTTCGTGTTCGCGAGCGAGAACGAGGGCGGCAACGGCCTGATCGCCCGCGCGATCGTCGCGTCGGCCGACGCGACACCGCGCAAGGTCGGCGTCATCAGGCAGACGCCGCGCGTCAGCATCACGGTCAGACGCACCGCATCCGCGGCGCGGCTGCTCGGGCGCGACCAACTCAAGCGCTTCAAGGATTGGGGCGACGGCCGGCCCGAGACCGAGCTGAATTTCAAATTCTATCGCCAGGCCACCAACAAGATCGTCGGCATCTCAGACGAGACCGCGGCGTTTCTCAAGCGGTTCTTCTAGTGTCCCGAATCCGAAGTTCGCATCATTTGCCGCACCTTCGGAGCGAACTTCGGATTCGATAAGGACACTAGCAAACTTATGATTCTAGTGTGCTTTATGAATGCGAAGTTCGTGAAAGTGGCTGCCGCGAAATCGCACGAACTTCGCATTCAGCACACTAGGCGTCGATCGCGCCGCTCAAAAAAGGTGCGGCCACCCTTTGGGGGAAGGGTGGCCGCGCGCGAACCGGTCTGGGACGGGGAGTGGTGGGGATGTGACCGGGTCGCGAACTCGAAATTTCCTGTTCTGCTCAGCGCGAGCTTGCCGTTGCAACTGCCGGGCGGTTGTCACCGAGCGAGACCCACACATTGGGATCGCCCTGCGACTGCCGCTTGACGAAGCGGTAGCCAGTGTCGGTCCAGGCGACGATGCTCTCGTTCTGGTTATCGAGCACGAACTCGCCCTTGTCGGTCTTCACCGTCAGCACCGCGTGGCCTTCGCCCTTCTTGTCGCGGACCACCGTGATCAACAGCGCCTCGCGGGGCCAGCCGGCGTCCATCAGCATCTTGCGCTTCAGGAGCACGTAGTCCTCGCAGTCGCCGTAACCGTCTGATGGCAACGACCATTTCTCGATCACGCCCCAATGATCCAGGTCGGTCATCGGCTTGATGGATTCGTTGACCCACTTGTTGACCCGTACGAGGTCCCGCCAAGCGGTCTGCGACAACACGATGTCGCGTGGTTGCGTCGCGCCGCCGCGGCATTCGCCCGGATTGTCGGCACAGAATTCGACCCAGCCGATCGGCGAACGCGCTACGTCACCCAGGCTGGCGTAGACCACGTCGCCGGCCTTGGCCGACACGCACGTCGCAAACAGAATGGCGGCAACCGCCAAACCTTTCCCCTGTCCCCTGAACCCAAACATCGTGGCCCCCGTTCTTCTTGTTGGGACCACGTTTCGCACAAAGCTTTTGCGCCGCCGCTAAGTACGCAAAGTAGATTTGACGCGAATACTGCTAAAACCTGCGGCGAATTCGAACTGTACTTGAATCGAATTCGCGTAAAATTTGAAACAACTGCAATTGATTCAAATTTTATGCATTAACGCGGCAAGCGCTGCGCCAGCGCGGTTTGTTGCGTCAAACGCTGCGGCCGTTAACCGCCGATTTTCACCGGGCCAAACGCGCCGAAGGCAGCCACCGGTGCACCGGTGGCTGCCTTCGCGGGCAAAAACAGGGGTCTTGAGCGGTTTTTCGCTTTACCTCGCGGTAACGCTCTCTTCGAGCGTTTCCGCCGATTGCTCGTGAACGAACTCGAGGGCGAAGCCTTCCTCGAGATTTCGCACCACACGGGCCTGTACCCGCCCGAGCATCACGAGCGATTTCAGCGGCGGGCGGTTCTCGGCGGCAATCGCAGCACCGGACAAGGAAAGGTCGATGATGCGGCAGGTCATCCGCGTGCCGTCTTCCTGGGTCAACAGGGCGATCGGGTTGCGCGGCACGATACGGTCGTGGCGGCGATCCTCGGGCAGATTGAGGATGTCGCGGTTGGCGAGCCAGGTCAGCTGCGCGGCGAGCTTGTCGCGCTTGCGCGCAGTGGCGCCGATCGTCATCGCAAAGCCGTTGTCGATGATGCGGGTGATGCGTCCTTCGACCCGGCCGATATGGTCGAGATAGGCGATCACACGGTCGCCGACATTGCCGATGCCCGGCGCCAGCAAAGCGAGGCCGCCCGGCGACATGTTGATAATCTGGCAGGGAAACTCGCGCCGGTCGGGCAGCATGTAGCGGCCGAGCAGGTGCACCTTGACGCGCTGGAAGCGCCGCCGCTCCTCGGCTACGGGGACGACGGTAGTTTTCTTCTGTGCAAACGACATCACGACAAACCCGGCCACCGTCCATTCGGAGCCCCGACGACCCTAAGGCTGATAGGGTTAACGGGGCGTTACGGTTGTGAAAGGGAACTCGGACACGGAGCGAGAGAGACGGGCGACGAACACGTGCACCGTATCCGAGGACGTCAGGCTCATTCATGTGCCGCGTCAGGTTCTCCGAACCATCGCGACGCGGCTTGAGCAGTCTCCTCCAGATCCGGCTCAATGTCTGTGGCCCAAGCCACAAACCCGTCGGGTCGCACCAGCACCGCCCGCAAGCCCAGCCGATCGCCGGCCTCGCTTGCGACGTAGCGGACCCGCCCGTGCCAGCGATCGGCAAGCGTTTGCAGGGGCGCGCGCCGATCAAAATCCAGCAGCAGGCCGCGACCATCTCTGAGCAGCTCGCTGAGCTTAGCCCCGCAAGCGAGCTCGAAATCGGGGGCGCTGCGGCCCGCCAGCGGATGGTTGCTGCCAAGATCGTAGCGCAGCGTAACGCCCCACACGCGCTCGGCAAAGTAGGTCGCGCCGTCTGATGTCGCGATCAGGTCGCGGATGATGGCTTCGAGCGCGCGCGAACTTCGGCTTGGCCGCATCAGCGCGACCTGGGCGCGCGACCAGTCCAGCACCTGCGCGCCCACCGGATGCCGCTCACGCGAGTAGCTGTCGAGCAGGTCCACCGGTGTGTCGCCGCGGATCGTGGCCGCGAGCTTCCAGCCGAGGTTCATCGCATCGCCAAGCCCGAGATTGAGCCCCTGGCCGCCGAGCGGAGAATGAATGTGCGCGGCATCGCCCGCGAGCAGCACGCGCCCCTTGCGGTAATCCGTCGCCTGACAGGCGCGATCGGTCCAGGTGGTGGCAAGCCGGAGCGCCGTCAACGTGACGTCTGTGTCGGAGACGCGGCGCAGCACCGCCTGCACGTGCTCGCGCGTGATCGGCCGGGTTCGGTGGAAGACGCCGCCGTCGAACTCCACCATCGCGATCGTGCCGGGCCGTGCGTAGGTATACATGCCCGTCGGCGTGTAGTGACGGCCGGTGCGGAGCTTGTCCGGATCTGATATCTCGACCTCGACCGAATAGCCGGTGAACTCGGGATCGGTGCCGACGAATTCAAGGCCGGCGGCCTTGCGCACCATGCTGCGGCCGCCGTCACAGCCGACCAGCCAGCGCGCGCGGAAAGTCGCGTCCCCGGCGCGAACGGTGACGCCGTCGTCCGACTGATCGAACGCATCGACACGCAGGCCGCGCCTGATCTCAACCCCCATCGCGGTTGCGCGCGCGGCGAGGGCGGATTCGAGCGCCTCCATCTCGACCGCCATGCTGGTGCCTGCCGGGCTCGGCAGTCGAAACGGCCACTTCGACGTCTCGACATCATCGTGAAAGAACTGGATGCCGGCAAAATGGCCGGCTGGGCGCGGCCGTTGCATCCAACGCGCGCCATTCGATGCGCTGCTGCCCGAGCCATCTCTTGTGTGCTGTCGTGCCGCGATGTCATCCAGCATCCCGCGACGATAGAACGCCTCGATGCTGGGCGCCGAAAGGCCGCGCATGCCGAAGGGCAGCCGCTTCAATGGCGAGTGCGCCTCCGCGGCCTGCTCCAGCACCAGCACCGAGCACCCTGCTAGCCGCAGCTCGCAGGCAAGCAGCAGGCCGACCGGGCCGGCACCGGCAATCACGACATCATGGGGAAGGAGGCGGCTGACGTGCATGAACTGCTCCTTTGTCGGTGTTCGACCGGAGCGGTTCGTCGGGTTGAGAACCACACGGACGAACATTGGGCGCCTGGACTGCGTCCGGTGTTCGTCGTGGGGATCTCATGCATGAGGCAGGAGACCAGAGCTTTCGTTTTCGAAGGACTTCGTTTCCGAAAGGACCTTCGTTTTCGAAAGGACTTGGGCTTACCAAACCAAGTCTGCCTTTTCCGACGCGGCGTATATAGCTGCGTGGCGTTCGATCCGCAACGGAAGATGCGCGGCTGCGGATTACTGGAACAATGCGCGGCCGCGATGTCGCGGCGCGACTGCATCGGCGTTGCCTGGTTCGTCGACGCGGCGCGCGCCCGGGCGGGGCGCAAGATTGTCCGGCGTCTTGATGTTGCTCGCGAGTCCTGCGGCTTCGAATGCCTTGATCAACCACCAGCCGAGGTCGATCTGACCCGGCAGCAGCCCGAGCTTCGCGGAGCCGGGATAGGCGTGGTGATTGTTGTGCCAGCTTTCGCCCATGCTGATCAGGCCCGCGATGCCGACATTGTAGCCCTGGGCCGCGACGCCTTCGATGATCCAGGTCTGTCCGCCCTTGCGATGCGAGTAATGACCGATCAGCCAGTGACCGGTAACGCAGACGGCGACGCGGACGCAGATGCCCCAGACCAGCCAGCTCCACGAGCCGATCGCGAGGAACAGGATCGCCCAGGGCAATTGCTGCCACATCCAGGTTCGCTCGACGAAGGCGTAGAAGGGGTCATCGGCGAGCCGCCGTTCGAGCCGGAATTCGGGCGGGTGTTTCAGCACCAGCGTGCAGTGCAGTTGCCACCACGCGTCGCGCCAGAAACCGGCGCGGTGGCAGGAGTAGTCGTGGCACGCCGTCTGGCGCTGCGCCCAGTCGCGGAAATCGTGCAGCCGCACCATGCCGTAGGGGCCGGCCATCCCGACCAGCGTGCCGAGATAGACGCAGAGCCGCTCCAGCCACAGCGGACAGTCGAAGCTCGCATGGATCAGGCGGCGGTGCATGCCGACCGAATGCCCGAAGCACAGCGTGATCGCGCTGGTGACGATGAACAATGCGAACGCGCTCCACGTGAACAGCAGCGGCCCGAGGATGATCGCGACCGCGGTCATGCTGCCAAGCCACAGCGATTTCGCCGGCGCCCATCGCACGCGCCCGTCCAGTGGATCGGTGCTGGCGTCCACGAAGATTCGCTCCGAGCCGGGTTGCGGCTTCATTCCGTCACCTGAGGTTGCATCGCAGGTTGCGGTGAAGCGATCGTCGCTGTCAATCGCCCGCGCACGTCCGTCATGTCGCAGCCCGTATTGGCGTCTGCGGCGGATTCACCTAGGTGACGGCGCCCGGCGGATACGGGGTGTGCGGAAGCGGCGCGGTGAGGTTATTTGGCCTCGGCGTCCATTTCCGGTTCGACAGCCGTTTCCGGTTCGACAGCCGCCACTGGTTGTTCAACAGTCACGGCTTTCAGCACCTTTCGCTTCGCCGCGCGGACCTCAATCTGCAGCGGCGGCTGATAGGATCCGCTTGGCGGCACGAAGACGAAGGCGTGGTGTCCATCGCCCTCGTTGAGCTTGAGAAGATCGTTGCGGAACTCATCGGCGACGACTTCGCCAACGAGGTTGCCGTTGAAGTAGATATCGATCGCGACCCTTTTGTCGGGGTGTTGGTTGTACAGCGCCCAGCCGGCAATCCTTTTTTCGTTGACGACGTCGACATGCCAGTGATCTCGCCATACAGGCTCTCGATGCCCGCCTCGATCACCTCGAGGTCGCTCCTGTAGATCGATCTCGTCACATCGAAGCTGAAATTCGCGGTATCGACGCATTGGTCGAGCAAGCCCTGTCGATGCTCCTTCATCCGTTGCAGCGTGTCCAGTTCGCCCAACTTGACGTACATGCCGACGATACCTTCGATACCAGGATTCATGGTGTCGTTCCCCGCAATGCTACCAGCCAATTCACCCTCGGCTGCTTTCACAATCAATGCCTCCTTGCGGAAAATACTCCGCCAGGACGAGAAGCGCCTCGTTCCGCCAAGGTCTGTCATCAAGACCTTCATGACAGGCCTTCATGACATCCCAAACGTCCTGACTTAAAGTCGGCCCGGCCGAACCCGGCCCAACGACAAGGACAGGGAGAGCGAACCGATGGAGCAGATCCGCGTCTGCACGCATGATGGACCTGGAGCCAAGCCGGTAATACGGACAGTGCCATGGCCGGAAATCGGCAAAAAGGCGGCCTTGATCAAGGTGGGCGCCTGTGGCGTTTGCGGAACCGATCTGCACATCCTGAAGGGACATTGGCCGAAGCCGTTGCCGTGGCCGTTCACGCTCGGCCATGAGCTCGGCGGCGTGATCGTGGAATGCGGCGCGGAGTTCACCGAGGATTTCATGAGCAAGCCGCTGCAGGTGGGATCGAAGGTGATGATCCCGCCCTTGATGCCGTGCGGCCGCTGCTACTACTGCATCCATTATCCCGAGAGCGCCAACAAATGCCTGACGCCGGTCTATTACGGCCGCTATCTCGGCTTCGACAAGGCGCCGCACATGTGGGGCGGCTGGGCTGAATATGTCTATGTCGATCTCGACATGCTGCCCGGCACCAAGATCTACAAATTGCCTGACGACATGTCGCTGCGGCTCGGCGCGCTCTCCGAGCCTCTGACCTCCTGCATCCGCGCCTTCAACCGCGCCACCCGCGCCGGCGGCTTCAGCTGGGGCGACACGGTGGTGATCCAGGGCTCGGGGCCGATCGGTATCCTCGCGGTCGCCGCCGCGCAGGAAATGGGCGCGGGGCGCGTGATCTGCGTCGGCGCGCCGGAGGCGCCGCGCCTTGCGCTGGCGCGCAAGTTCGGCGCCGAGGCGACCGTCGATATCGAGCAGCTCAAGACGCCGGAGCAGCGCATCAAGGCGGTGCGTGACATCGTCGGCGGTTTCGGCGCCGACCTCGTCATGGACTGCTCGGGCCATCCGACCGCCGGCCCCGAGGGCATCGAGATGCTGCGCGACGGCGGCACCTATGTCGAGATGGGGCAGTTCACCGATGCCGGCTCGATCAACACGTCGTGGCACCGCATCTGCACCAAGGATCTCAACGTGCTCGGCTCCTGGGGCTTTACCGGCAACGACCTGCCGCTCGGCGTCGACATGCTCTACCGCACGCGCAACAAATATCCCTGGCTCGACATGCAGACGATCTATCCGTTCACCGAGGACGGCGTCGCCCGCGCGGTTGCCGACGCAATGGCGATGAAGACGGTGAAGTCGACCATCGTGCCGTGGCCGGAATTGGTCGGGTGAAGCAGATCGCGGATGCTGCAAATCCTGCTGCAGTGCTCCCAAGGATTTGTGTCCAGGGTGCGGCCGATTGGGCCCTGATATCGCTCGCCGGGACGACGGCCCGGCGCTAACATCGGATCATGCATTCGAACCGTGTGCCGCCGAGCGCGACGTTTGCGTGGGGAAACGTGTCCGAGGACTTCGCGCTGTTCAGAACCCTCAGCGCGGAGCAGCGGCTGATCGCCTTTGGCGCAATGACCCGGCGCGACCTCGTGCGCGGCGAGCTGCTGGTCGAGCAGGGCGGCGCCTCCGACGCGCTGTTCCTGGTGCTGCATGGCGCGCTCGCGGTGTACCGGACCAGTCATCCCGAACCGATCGCGGAACTTCGCGCCGGCGAGCTGGTCGGCGAGATCGGGTTCTTTGCCAACATCCCGCGCACCGCCAATGTGATTGCGATCCGCGACACCAGCGTGCTGGTGTTGACGCGCGCCGCCTATACGACGCTGGCGCGGGAAACGCCCGAGATCGTCGAGGCGCTGCTGGCTGCGCTCGCGCGGCGGTTTGCCACCGAGACCGCGCGTCTGTTGCCGCTCCGGGCGTCGCCGAAGGCGCGCACTGTCGCGCTGATCCCGGGCGGACGGGAACCGGTGCCTGCCGCCTTTGAGCACAGGTTACGCGAAGGCCTTGCCGCTGCCGGTGCCGAGATCGTCGACCTCGCGCGGGTTCAGGCGATGTTTCCCGGCCGCGCGCTCGACGCATCCGAGGTCGCCGACTGGCTCAACAGGATCGAGTACGACGCGCCGCTGGTGGCCTATTTCGGTGGTCCTGACGCATCGGAGTGGGCGCGGAAAACCATCCGTCAGGCCGACCTTGTCGTGTTCGCCTGCCGCGGCCATGCGCCGACGCCCGATCTGACCGAGATCGAACGCTTCGCCTGCGGAGTGCATCCGGCGTCGACGCGACGCCTCGTCCGGGTTCATGACGTCAGGCGCCACGAGGTCAGCGGCACGGCGGCGTGGCTGGCGCGGCTGCCCTGCTTCATGCATCATCACGTCGCGCTCGAGGACCAGCTCGACATCGACAGCCTGGTTCGCTTCCTGTGCGGTCGCGCCGTCGGATTTGTCGCCGGCGGCGGCGGCAGCCTCGGTACCGCGCATGTCGGCGTCTACAAGGCGTTTCGTGAGCGCGGCGCGATGTTCGACATCTTTGTCGGCACCAGCGTCGGGTCGGCGATGGCGGCGGGCTTTGCCAAGAACTACGACGCCGAGCATCTCGAGCGCGGCACGCATGAGATCTTCGTCTCCAGTCGCAGCTTCCGCCGCCCGACCTGGCCGCGCTACGCCTTGCTGGACCACAAGGCGTTCGATGCCGCGCTCGCCGAGCAGTACGGCCACAATTGCCGGATCGAGGACTGCTGGCGGCCGTTCGCGGCGGTCGCGACCAATCTGTCGACGCACAGTCTCGAATTGATCCGCACCGGTCTGCTGTGGCACGCGGTGCGGGCGTCGAGCGCCATCCCCGGTCTGCTGCCGCCGTTCTATACGAGGGACGGCTCGATGCTGGTCGACGGATGCCTCGTCGACAACGTTCCGCTGGCGCAGATGCACCAGATGAAGAGCGGACCGAATCTGGTGGTCCATTTCGGAGACCCGGCAACCGAGATGTTCGACGTCGACTATGCCGCGCTGCCGGGGCGGCTTGAGCTGCTTGCATCGCTGCTGACGCCGTTCCGCAAGAAATTGCTTCCGGCCGCGCCAAGTGCCGTCAACGTGCTGTGGCGAAGCCTCGTCGCGCATCAGCGCTATGATACGCTGCCGACCACGCCGCTCGACATGGTGATGCGTCCGCCGACGCCCGACGGCATCGACGTCACCGATTTCGACCGCCATCAGGAAATCTTCGAATCCTCGTACCGCTGGGCCCGCGAGACCATTGCTGCCTCGGAGGCAGTGCATAATCCCGCCATTGCGGCCATCGTCGCGTCGGCCAACGGAGTGGACAAGGGATCGGACATGGTCGCTGGCAAGGGCGCGGATGATGCGACAGCGACCGCGCCGGTTTCCCAGCAGGCCCGCGTCGGTTGAGCGGCTTGCAGGCGGCGGCGAAGTCGACCATCGTGCCGGACCGAATCCGGAGAACACGATGCCTTTCGATTTGATCCTGCGCGGCGGACGGGTGATCGACCCGTCGCAGAAACTCGATGCCGTGACCGATATCGGCTTTGCCGCGGGCAAGGTCGCTGCGCTCGGCCGCGAGTTGCAAGCCGATCCCGCCACCGAGGTCCGCGACGTCTCGGGGCTGATCGTCTCACCGGGGATCATCGACCTGCACACTCATGTCTATTGGGGCGGCACCTCGCTCGGCATCGACGCGGAGGAATTTTGCCGCAACTCCGGCGTCACCACCTCGGTCGACACCGGCAGCGCCGGCCCCGGCAACTTTGCCGGCTTCCGCAAGCATGTGATCGAGCCGAGCCAGGTCCGCATCCTCGCCTATCTGCACGTCTCGCACGCCGGCATCTTCGGCTTCTCGGATCGCGTGATGGTCGGCGAGAGCGAGGAGCTGCGGCTGATGAATCCAATCGATGCGGCGCGGGTCGCCGACGAGAACCGCGACCTGATCGTCGGCATCAAGGTGCGGGTCGGCCTGTTCGCCTCGGGCACCTCGGGGCTGGTGCCGCTCGAGATCGCGCTCGAGGTTGCCGAGCAGGTCGGCATGCCCCTGATGGCGCATATCGACCATCCGCCGCCGAGCTATGAGGAGGTGCTCGCGCGCCTGCGTCCCATGCGTTCCGTCCGTTCCCCAACACGCCCGCGACCGCGCAGGGCACCGTGAAGAAGGTCGTGCTGGACGCGCGCGAGCGCGGCGTGCTGTTCGACATCGGCCATGGCAAGGGTTCGTTCGCCTTCAAGACGGCGCGCGCGATGCTCGCCAACGGCTTCTATCCCGACACCATCTCCTCCGACATCCATCAGCTCTGCATCGACGGCCCGGCATTCGACCAGGTGACGACGATGTCGAAATTCCTCTGCATGGGGATGCCGCTGCCGGACGTGATCGCGGCGTCCACCGTCAATGCCGCGATGGCGTTGCGGCGGCCGGAGCTCGGCAGCCTCAAGCCGGGCAGCGTCGGCGACGCCACGCTGATCTCGGTCAGGGAAGGGCAGTTCGATTATGTCGATGTGGTCGGCGAGCATCTGGCGGGCGATCGCAAGATCGCATCCGAAGGCGTCGTGATCGGCGGACGCTGGTGGCATCCGCGTTAGGATTCATGGACGCGCCGCCAAGGGCATCGAGGTGACTGACATGGTCTTCTGGATCGCGGGCGTGGCTGGATTGGCGATCGCCTATCTGCTCGGTTCGACGCCGACGGGGTATCTGGCGGGGAAGCTGCTCAGGGGCATCGATATCCGCCAGCATGGCTCCAAATCCACCGGGGCAACGAATGTGTTGCGAACCCTCGGGAAGTGGCCCGCAGTGGCGGTGCTCGTGGTCGACGTGCTGAAAGGCATGGCGGCCATCCTGTTCGCCCGCTGGTTTTATCCCTGGTTGTACACGTTGCCGTCCGTCAAGCCGCCGGCAGCGCTTGATCTGCAAACGTGCGCGTCGTGGGCTGTCTGCCTGGCCGGGCTTGCTGTGTTGCTAGGGCACGGCCGTTCGATCTGGCTGAAGTTCACCGGCGGCAAATCCGCTGCGACCGGGCTCGGCGTGTTGCTGGCGATGTCCTGGCCGGTAGGCCTGGGCGCTGCGGCGGCCTTTGGCGCTGTGGTGGCTGTCTTTCGGATCGTTTCCCTCGGCTCGATGCTGGCGGCATTGACGGCGATCGTCCTCGTCTGCGGCCTGGAGCAACCGCTGGCCTATCGCTTGCTGGTGATCGCAGGCGGCATCTACGTGATCGTGCGCCATCGCGCCAACATTCAGCGGCTCCTGGCCGGCACGGAGGCGCGGCTCGGGCATTGATAGAAGAAAACGCGTTTGAACCATGGATATGGAATCCCGTTCCGATTCCATCGTAACTGCGCTCTAGTCGGCGAGGACTTCGTCACTTTCGACGAGCTTGCGGACCTGCTCGACCGTCTTCGCCGGCGTCGCGGCATCGTCGTAGGAGATCAGGTTGATCCGGCGGCCGTTGATGCCGCCCCGCTCGTTGATCATCCGGAAGTAGGCGGCCTGCACCTTGCCGATGCCAAGGGCCGACGTCATCCCTTGCCAAATTTCAACTAGATCAGCGAATGCAAAGCCATGACTGCGGCCTCACGGCTCTCAACCGGAACAAAGAAGCTTACCGAATGCGATGACAGGATATACTTGTCGGCGATGATTCCGTGACGTTGCAGAATCTGAACCGCCTTGTATGGCAGGTCTGAGGAAATGCCGCCGAAGCAAGTGAGGCTCACAGAACTCAGCGTCTCGCGCTGTTTGCGCAGGTCTTTGCTCCGTTCCAGTGTGCGCAGCAACGCGTCGAGTGTCTCAGAATCGCAAGTCATCATGATGCGGGTTTTTTCGGCGGTGAAAGCCGAGGCGAGGAGTTGCGGCCAAGGCAAGCCATTTTGCTGGAGATGCCGCGCGAACTTCTCGAAGCCTTGATTGAGGTCCGCCGAATCGATCTCCACATGCTCGATGCGAGCCATCGAGTTGACGGCCAGGACTTTTCCGTTCTCCATGTCTGCGACCTCCTTCGTCACTTGCGTGCTGTGTCGAGCGCCGCCCCACTTTCTCAGGACCAAAGGAACGTTTTGGCTGTGGGCCAGCTCCACGCTGCGAAAGTGCAGGACTTTGGCGCCCCAGAAGCACATTTCGGATAGGGATGCGAAATCCAGCTGACGCAAGGGTTTTGCGTCCGCGACGATGCGCGGGTCAGCCGAGCAAACTCCGTCGACCTCCTTGATGATCTCGCAGCACTCCGCCTTGAGCGCCGCGGCCATGGCGACCGCGGTGGTATCGCTGCCACCCCGGCCAAGCGTCGTGATTTCCTTGGTCAGCGGGTTCACGCCCTGAAAGCCCGCCAAAACCACGATGCGTCCACGATCGAGCTCTTCGCACACGCGAATGGGCCGCACGTCCAGGATGCGTGCGGAGGAATGGGACCCGTCGGTCATGACACCGGCCTGACTGCCAGTAAAGCTGATCGCCGGCACGCCGAGATCAGACAGCGCCATGCTCATCAAGGACATGCTGATGCGCTCGCCGGTGGTCAATAGCATATCGAGTTCGCGGCGATTGGGATGCGGGCTGACCTGATAGGCCATCCTGACGAGTTCATCAGTGGTCTTGCCCATCGCTGAAACGATCGCCACGACACGATGACCACGGCCATGCAGATCGGCGATACTGCTCGCGGCCGCGCGGATTTTTGCCGGTGTTTCGAGACAGACGCCGCCGTATTTTTGCACGATGATGGGATTGCTAGGCATTGTTGCCCGCGTCGCGTTGGAAGGCGCAGCTGAACCCGATCAGATCGTTCTCCCCTTCGACGCTTTTGCGGTCTTTGATCGTTTCGCCACGACCCGCACAGCGCCCCGGTCACGCTTCTTGCGATCCGCTTCCGCGTGCCGAGCTTTCGTCCCGCCGCGGTGAGCGGCGTATTCCTTGCCGTCCATCGGCGCGACATGCGGTGGATCTCGATCGAGATACGGTCGCCCGATTCCAAAATCCGGTCCACGCGCGTCGATCCATTTCCAAAGGGCCTCGGTGGTGACCCAACGCTCCGCCCGCGTCGCGCCTTTGACGCTCACGACATCGACGGCAAGCCCGTGGCCATAGCCGCCACGGAAGCTCCCTCCATGGTATGACCTGTCGGACGCCGCCTTCAGGCCGCTCGCGATCGATTGACGGTAGTCGTCGCGGAACGCGCTGGTGATGCCGGGCGCCAACCCGGCCTGCTCGGCCGCGTAAAGCGCGTGAAACAGCTTGAGCTTGAAGCTCCGATCCACCCCTCCAATCACGTAGTCGATCATCGGCATGCCCATTCGTTCCGCCGCCTTCGGATCCTTCCACGTGAAATCGTTGTCGACGCGTCTGGTGAACGTCCTGGTGACAGTCACCGTCTTGCGCTTCTTCTTGACGGTCACTTTCCGCTGCTCTTGTACGCTGATCGTGTCTTGCTTCGGCGTCCGTTCGTAGAGCGCCCACAAGTACCGGTCGATGCAGACATCGACGACGAGGCACTCCTCGAAAATATCCAGGGGTCTTGCGGCCTCCTCGGTGTCGCTCGACACTGGAGGCGGGCTCGCCGTCGCCGCTTGCACCGGCGATGTTTCGGCCCGCAGCGTCTGCGACGAATCCGGCAAGGCAGCCACGACGATTGGCTTCGGCTCGCTCGAGGTCGCTGTCGCATCAGGGGTCGTCGCCGGCACCGATTCAACCGCCATCCCCGCATCGGCGTTGGCGACAGCGTTAACCATGACGCCTGCCTGCGGGGTGGCCATCCTGTCGGACGCCGGCCCCGTTGCGGGTTCCGCAGCCATTGCTGCTTCAGCATTCACTTTGGTGACGTCGTCGACTGCCGTGGCCTGTCGCGTATCAGCCGGTTCGGCGTTGGCGGCGAGAGATGGTGCGAGGTCCTCGATGGACACTACGCCGCTGTTCCCGGTGCCGGCAGAGCCGGCAAGCCAGGCAAGGAGCCAACCTGCGAGAATGACCGTCCCGCATAACTCCGGAGTCGCAATTCGCCGCGGGTTCATCACCCCGTAGCCTCCAAAGGCTCGATCCGAGCCCTGTTGCACCGCCCAGCACGCGACGGCATCGATCATTCGGATCAAAATGAAAATGCGCAATGGGCGGAAGCAGTTGGCGCCACGCTTTTCCAGAAAGTGTTGCCCGACCGCAACGCGCGGCCGCGTGCAACCCGGCACGGCGCGTGCTGCTGCGTTCGGTGATTTTCACCAGCGATCGAGCTCTGATTTCCACTCTGGGTCAAAAGCCGCCCATAGCGACCGAGCCTGGTGACTTCCGGTTCACCTCGAAGAGCCGACGTTCGCGATCGTCATGCAGACCGTCAGCTATGGACCAATAGGGTGCATGGCCATCTATCACTTGCGACCCGTGTCAGGTCTGTGGGTGTCTGACCGGACGGCTGTGGCACTCGCGAATTTATTCTTTAACGAAGATATGAGACTTTATCTTCCACTGTCCGTCGGGTTGGCGTTCAAGGAGTCTCACGGTGCTGCCAGAAATTGGCGCCGCCTTCTCATTCACCACTAACGTGGCCGTGAAATGGGAGGTGGTATAGGCGTAGCTGCCGATGGGCAACACATCGACCAGCTCAACCTTGTGATCTCTGACGCTTCTTCCTCGCCCGGCAAAGAAATTACGGATTGCCAAAGAGCCGGTGACGGGCTGCGCACCAGGCGGCATCAATCTGGCGTCAGCGGTATACAATGGTAATAGGGCATCGAAGTCTGCGTTGTTGATGGCGGCATCCCATTTGGCAGCCGCCGAGGAAAGTTCGTCGGCAAGTGGGTCTGCCCCTGCGGGACTGACGCACGTACAAGTAAAAATCAATAGTAGGGCGTATGAAGGAAGGGAATGGCGGCTCATGTTTGCCTCCTTTAGCTGGGATGCTTAGCGCAAGAGCGCATTCGCAAACGCTACCGCTCAGGGAAGCAGAGCCACTAGTCCAAAAAGTGGACTAAGAGATTGTCGTCAACTGGTTGAGACCCGATCTGCGGTCGCAGGCGACTCATTGGCATATTTGCTGCGTGGGAACCAAGCCCGCATGCTCTTCACAAGATGCTTTGGACCATCGATCTCGATTTTGCCGAACTCACGCGCCCGTAGCAGCGGCAACTCGCCTATGAAAATCTGCACAAGCGTCAGCAGGCTCGCATGGAGGCTGATATCGACCTCGAAGCCGGGATCTTCCCAGCAGAGATCCGCTTCCTCCTTCTTCACAACAAACCACCAGCGCCTCGGTCGAGCGTCCGCAATCTCGATGTACAGCACAAAGTCGCATGGAATGTGCTTTAGATCGAACGAACGGCGCATATTCCACATGAGTCGGCCCGCGTGGAGTTCGTTGGGCGTAAGCTGGCTGCGCGCCCACCTGTGGCCCCAATAGCCCAATGCATCGATAATTGGCCGGGCCTCCCTAGCCGCTTGGGTTGGATGGTACTCCCAATGCCCATTATCGCCTGATTGGCGTGAGATTAGCCCGGCTTCCTCTAGCGTTTGCAGGCGCTTGGAGAGGAGGGTCGGCGACATCTGGGGGATGCCGCGGCGAAGCTGGTTGAAGTGGCTGGACCCTAGCAACAGTTCGCGGAGCACGAGCGGGGTCCACCGCTCCGTGAGAATTTCCGCAGCTTTGGCTACAGGGCAAAATGATCCATAGCCTTTCATGGCGAGAACTTTAGCATCACGAGGGCCACCAAAGTAGTCCAGTTTCTGGACTAAAGTCCGGGGCGCACGCCAGGATCGAGGCTCTCCTGCTGCGCGTGAGACGGGTACCAGTTCAGCACGGCAATTACTGCGTCGCCGTCAGAAGCGGACCTTTGTGAGTCCACGCCCTCGTTATCGGCGAGGCTGGGGTGATGCGAATGATGCGCAATCGCAGCCAATGGTTCGCGCCGATCGATGTCGCGCGACTCGTTTGCCAGTTCATCCCGTCATCGAAAAAAAGATTGGCAGCGCCAATAATGTTCACGCCTTGCGCCGCCAGGGCCGCGCACCACATGTCCGCACCGCAATTCTTGGGTGCAGGTTTGGGCTCCCAAACCGCCCAGTTGCGAATTGTGGAGATGGACTATGGACTTCCTCGCATTTCTTAATGACTCAGGTTTAACCCAGCCGGCCATTTGGACCGCAGTCGTGATCGCGTTTGTGATCCTGCTGCGCATATCGAACGTATTTCGCTACATTCCGAATAATCAGGTCGGCATCGTCGAGAAGCTGTGGTCGATAAAGGGCTCGATCGACGACGGCTTCATCGCGCTGAACGGCGAGGCCGGCTACGAGCCCGAGGTGCTGCGCGGCGGGCTGCACGTGATGTTTCCCTTCATGTACCGGATCCACCGCTCGGACCTCGTGACCGTCGGCCAGGGCAAGATCGCCTATGTGTTCGCGCGCGACGGTGCGCTGCTGGAGCCCTCGCAGGTGCTCGGCGCCAATGACACCGAAGACAAGTCGGACTTCCAGGATGCGCGCCGCTTCCTGCTCGGCGGCGGCCAGAAGGGCCCGCAGCGCAAGGTCCTGCGCGAGGGTACCTATGCGATCAACACCACGCAGTTCGCCGTCATCACCGACGAGCGCGTCTACGGCCATGCGCTGAGCGAGCGCGAGCGCGGCGTGCTCGAGAGCATGCAGCTCACGATCGCCGAACGCTGGGGCTTTGCGCCGGTGGTGCTGGCGGCCGATCACGATCTGGTCGGCATCGTCACCGTGCATGACGGCCCGTCGCTGCCTCCGGGCGAGATCATCGCGCCCGAGGTCGGAATCGAGCTGCACGACGCGGCGACCTTTCACAACAATTTCCAGGAGCCCGAGAAATTCCTGCGCGCCGGCGGCTATCGCGGCCGCCAGCTCCAGATCATCGTCGAGGGCACCTGGTACATCAACCGCCTGTTCGCGACTGTCGAGGCGGTGCCGAAGACGGTGATCCCGGTCGGCAATGTCGGCGTCGTCATCTTCTACACCGGCCCGCGCACCGACGACGTCTCGGGCGAGCAGTACCGTCATGGCGAGCTCGTGCTCAACGGCAGCCGCGGCGTCTGGAAGGATCCGCTGTTGCCGGGTAAATACGCCTTCAACACCTATGCCGGCAAGATCGAGATCATCCCGACCGTCAACTTCATCCTGAAATGGATGCGCGGCGAGGTCGGTGCGATGAAGCTCGACGAGAACCTGTCGGAGATCTCGCTGATCACCAAGGACGCGTTCGAGCCGACGCTGCCGCTCTCGGTGGTGATGCATATCGACTACAAGAAGGCGCCGATGATCATCCAGCGCTTCGGCGACGTGAAGAAACTGGTCGAGCAGACGCTCGACCCGATGGTCAGCGCGTTCTTCAAGAACATCGCGCAGAAGATGACGCTGATCGAGCTGCTGCAGAACCGCGCCGCGATCCAGGCGGAAGCGGCCCACGACATGAAGGCCAAGTTCGAGAGCTATTCGCTCGACCTCCAGGAGGTGTTGATCGGCACGCCGCGCGCGGCGACCGGTGACCACACGATCGAGAACATCCTGATCCAGCTCCGTTCGCCCCAGATCGCGCGCGAGCAGATCGAGACCTATCAGGAGCAGGAGAAGGCCGCGGTGCAGGAGCGCGCGCTCAACGAGGCCAAGGCGACGGCGGCGGCGCAGACGGCACTGACGCAATCGCTGATCCAGGTCAAGGTCAACGAGAACGAGGGCGCCGCGGCGCTCGCCCGCGCGCAGAAGGATGCCGAGACGAGGAAGGTCACCGCGGCCGCGGTCGGCGAGCAATCCAGGCTCGAGGGCCAGGGCGAGGCCGACCGGGTGCTCGCGGTCGGTGCCGCCAACGCGCAGGCGACCAAGCTGTCGGTCGATGCCTATGGTGGGCCGGAGTATCGACTTGCCGAGCAGAACTTCGCGAAGTTCGCCGAAGCGCTGACCCGGATCAACCAGCCGCTGGTGCCGCAATTCCTGATGTCCGGCGGGCAGGGCGCGGAGAGCAACAGCGCGGGCCTGATCCCGACCGCGATGCTGAGCTCGATGTTCGGGCAAATGATGCCCGGCGCATTGGAGAAGCTGAAGGACGAGGCGCCGAAGGCCGCGCGCAAGGCCAACGGCCAGTGACGCGGCGATCGTGCGACGAGGTCGAATAGCAGCCGAAAGCAACTGCGCTCCCTCTCCGGATTGCCGGCCGGAGGGGGAGGCTGATTTCGGAATAGTGGAAATGTATTCCTGATTTGCCCGACGTGTCAAGTTGCCCGGTCGAACGCCGGCGGCCGTCGGCTCCTTTGCATGGGGTTGTTTTCGATATTTTGCGGCGCCCGCAAGCGAGAGCGGTGAAGCGCCCCGGCGGCTGGCCCAACGTTGATCAGCGGCGCGCGTCGCTCGCGCCGCTGGTCCTATTCGGTCTTGTCGACGTTCCAGAACACCGGCGGCGCCGGGCCTTCCAGCACGCCGGTGAGCGATTTGCGCCAGGCGCTCGGCAAGCGGAACTGGCCGAGCGGGATATAGATCACCTGCTCGTAGGCTTGCTTTTGAATCTCCACCGCGACCTTCTTCTGCTCCTCAGGGGAGGTGGCGCGCGCATAGGCGTCGCGCATCTGCTCGAGCTTGGCGTCTTCGGGCCAGCCGAACCAGGCCCGCTTGCCGTTGGCGGCGATCTGGTTGTTGACGATCGGGTTCATCACCTCGGTCGCGCCGGTGAAGGTGAAGAACAGGTTCCAGCCGCCTTCCTTGGGCGGCTTCTGGCTGGCGCGGCGGCTCACCACGGTCTGCCAGTCCGTCACTTGCGCGTCGACGTTGAAGCCGGCCGCGCGCAACAGCTGCGCCGCGACCGTCGGTGGCCCCTTCAGCGTCTGCACGTCGCCGGGGATCATGATCACGACGGGCGTGCCGTCGTAGCCCGAGGCGGCGAGCGCCTTCTTCGCCTCGGCCATGCCGTTGGCCTTGATCAGCGTCTCGGCGCCTGCGTCGCTGGCGAGCGGCGTGTCGCAGGCGAAATAGGAGCCGCAAATCTCGTAGTATTTCGCGTTGCCGACGGTGGCGTCGAGCACGTCCTTCTGGTTCATCGCCAGGAATGCGGCGCGGCGGACCTTGGCGTTGTCGAATGGCGGGTGCAGGAAATTCATCCGGCCCTCGATCTGGAAGCCGAACTTGTTCAGCACGGCCACGGTGAGGTCGGAGTTCGCCTCGAGCACTGGCAGCAGGTCGACCGACGGCTGTTCCAGGAAGTCGATCTCGCCGGATTGCAGCGCGTTGATCGCGGTCTGCGCGTCGGGCATCGTGACCCATTCGACGCGATCGACCTTCGCGACCTTGCCGCCCGACAGCCAATCCGGTTTGTCCTTGCGCGGCACGTAGTCGGCATTGCGCTCATAGACGGCCTTCACGCCCGGCTGGAATTCCGCCTGTATGAATTTAAACGGCCCGCAACCGATCTGCTCGGCGATCTGCTTGCCCGGCGCCGTCTCCGCGAGCCGCTTCGGCATCATGAAGGCGACGTAGGAGGAGGGCTTTGCCAGCGACTCCAGCACGAGGCCGTACGGTTCCTTGAGCTTGAGCACGATCGTCTTCGGCCCGCTCGCCTCGAGGGAAGCGGTGAATTCGGCCAGCTTCTGCGCCATGCCGTCGACGGCGGTCCAGCGCTTCAGCGAGGCGATGCAGTCCTCCGCGGTGACGGGCGCGCCGTCATGCCATTTCAGGCCGTCGCGCAGCGTGAAGGTGTAGGTGAGCTTGTCGTCCGAGATCGTCCAGTCCGCCATTTGCGGCCGGACCTTGAAGCTTGAATCGATGCCGAGCAGCGTGTCGTAGACCATGTAGCCATGGTCGCGGGTGATGTAGGCGGTGGTGAAACCGGGATCGATGATGCGCAGGTCCGAATGCATCACGGCGGTGATGGTCTTGCCCTTGCTCGCGGCAAGGGCGCGCGATGACAGGATGGCCGGCGGTACGCCGGCCGCAAGCTTGAGGAGCGTTCTGCGCGAAACTTCGACCATTCGCCGTCTCCCGATCTGTCATTGCGCCGGCATGCTTCACCAATCCGTTGTTGAAAGCAAGCAAGAGCCGCGCCATCGCGTTCGGTCCGGTTGCGAGGTTGCGCAGCCGTGTGCGCTCACTGCTTGAGCACGTCGCCGAGCGGGCGCTGGTTCCGGGCTTCGCCGCGCTCAGCACGTGCCGACGAGGTTGAGGAGGACTTAACCGGCTGCTGACACTTGTATCGCCCGGGTTAGCCGGGGTTGGATACCTTTCCGGTAGCTTGTTTGATGAGTGTTCGGCGGTCGAACCGCCGCGCCCCTTTGAGAGGCAAGACGCCATGCGCCGCGGTCTGCTCGTTCTTCTCGTGTTCGTCGGCCTGGCGGTGTCCGGTCATGACGTACGCGCCGCGGAGTTCGGCACGCGATACAGCTACCAGCAGCTGCAGGACCTGACCGAGAAGGGTCCCAAGGGCGAAGCCCTCGCGCTGGGCTATGTGAGCCTCACGCACTCCTTCATCCTGCCCTACAAGATGACGGGCTACTACGCCCTCATGGTCAAGGGCTCCGGCAGAGACCTCAACGGCCGCCCGCTCAACGTTTACCACGAGCTCTCGCAGGAGAAGATCGAGCAGATGCAGCGTGCCGGCACGCTGCCCAATCCGCTTCCCCCTTACCGGCGCACGATCTTCGAATACATGTTCGGCTATGTGTTGTGGTGGTGCATTCCGGCGGCGCTGCTCATCATCGGGATGTTCTCGATGCTTGGGATCGGCTCCGGCAAACGCGGTCAGGCCTGACCGATCTGGTTGGCGGCCTCGTCGCGGCGGGTCGCGAGCGCGCCCCAAGGCATAGGCCGCGCGCCGCCGCCGGCACTGCACAAGTCCGCATCCTGCATAGGAGCCTGCGCTTCCTGCCGCACCTCGCGGGCTGTTCGGACCCCGATCCGCCGTGTAGGCTCGCGATCTGCCGGCCAGCAATCAATAAGGCCACATCCCGCAAATCCTAAGGGAACAAGCAGTCGAGGGAGACCGAAAGAACCGTCATGACCGATATCCGATACGTAGCACCGCGCACGCTTGACGAAGCGATTGGCGCATTTGCTGCCGCCGGGAGTGCCGCCCGCATTATGGCAGGGGGCACCGACTTATTGGTGCAAATGCGCTCCGGCCTGGTGCGGCCGGGACTGATCGTCGACATCAAGAAGATCGGCGAGATGACCGAAATCAGCGAAACCGCCGATGGCGGTTTCCGCGTGGGTGCCGCCGTCTCCGGCATGGAGCTCGCCGAGCATGCGCGCTTCGGCAAGGTATGGCCCGGCGTGCTCGAGGCCGTGAACCTGATCGGCTCCAAGCAGGTGCAAGGCCGCGCTTCCGCCGGCGGCAATCTCTGCAACGGCTCACCGGCCGGCGACAGCGTGCCGGCGATGATCGCGGCGGGTGCCGTCGTCACCGTGCAGGGTCCGAACGGCCGGCGGGACATGAAGGTTGAGGATGTGCCGGCCGGACCTGGTCGTACCAACCTCAAGCCGGGCGAGATCCTGGTCAGCTTCGCCTTGCCGCCGCGGCCGAAGGGCTCGAGCGACGCCTACCTGCGGATGATCCCGCGCACCGAGATGGACATCGCGGTGGTCGGCATCGGCGTCAGCCTGACCTTGAAGGACGGCGTCTGCACCGCGGCCCGCGTCGGCCTCGGCGCGGTGGCGCCGACCGCGCTGCTGGTTGATCCTGCCGCGCAGGCACTGATCGGCTCGAAGCTCGACGATACCGCGCTCGAAGCTGCTGCCGCCGCATGCCGCGCCGCCTGTCGTCCGATCGACGACAAGCGCGGCACCATCGCCTACCGGACCAAAACCGCCGGCGTGCTGCTCAAGCGCACCGCCGCGATCGCCGCCCAGCGCGCGGGAGGACACTAGCACCATGGCGAAACTGCACGTCACCACCTCAGTCAACGGCGAGCCGGTCGAGTTCCTGTGCGAGCCGTATGAGACCATGCTCGACGCGCTGCGCGGGCAATTGGGGCTCACCGGCTCCAAGGAGGGCTGCGCGTCCGGCGATTGCGGCGCCTGCTCGATCACGCTCGACGGCCGCCTGGTCTGCTCCTGCCTGATGCTCGCGGCTGAGGCCGAGGGCCACGAGATCGGGACCATCGAGGGCATGGCCAGAGGCGAGAAGCTGCATCCGTTGCAGCAGAAATTCCTCGAGCACGCCGCGCTTCAGTGCGGCATCTGCACCTCGGGCATGCTGGTCGCCTCCGAGGCGCTGCTCGCCAAAAATTCCAATCCGACCGAAGAGGAAGTCCGCTTCTGGCTCGCCGGCAATCTCTGCCGGTGCACCGGTTACGACAAGATCGTCCGCGCGGTGATGGAGACCGCGGCTGAAATGCGGGAGGCTCGCCCATGAACGTCGTCAACAACAAATGGATCGGCCAGCGCACCATCCGGCCCGATGGCGTCGACAAGGTGACCGGCCGCGCGGCGTTTGCCGCCGACACCACCATGCCCGGCATGATCTGGGGCAAGGTGCTGCGCAGCCCGCATCCGCACGCCCGCATCAAGTCGATCAAAACCGCCAAGGCCGAGGCGCTGCCCGGCGTCAAGGCGGTGGTCACATCGCGCGACATTGTCGACTTCACGATCGAGAAGGGCGCCGTCATGCTCGGCATCCAGGACATGCGCTGGATGTGCCGCAACGTGATGGCGCGCGACAAGGCGCTGTTCCCCGGCCATCCCGTCGCCGCCGTGGCCGCGACCACGGAGGCGATCGCGGCGGAAGCCTGTAAGCTGATCGAGGTCGACTACGAGGTGCTGCCTTGGGCGATCGAGATCGACGATGCGCTGAAGGCGGATGCGCCGATCCTGCACGAGTTCAACAAATTCGAGGGCAAGCCCTCGAACATCATGGGCCGCCTCGAATCCAAGAAGGGCGACATCGCGCAGGGCTTCAGGGATGCCGAAGTTATCATCGAGCGTTCCTTCACCACGCGCCCGGTGCATCAGGGCTATATCGAGCCGCATGCCTGCCTGATCTCGGTTGCGGCCGACGGCAAGACCACGATCTGGTCGTCGAGCCAGGGCCAGTTCATGGTGCGCGCGATGACCTCGATGCTGACCGGCATCCCGCAGAGCGACATCCGCGCCATCCCCGCCGAGATCGGCGGCGGTTTTGGCGGCAAGACCATCGTCTATCTCGAGCCGCTCGCGACCTTGCTCGCCAAGAAATCCGGCCGCCCGGTGAAGATGGTGATGACCCGCGAGGAGGTGATGCGCGCCACGGGGCCGACCTCGGGCTCGAAGAGCACGGTGAAGATCGGCGCCAGGAAGGACGGCACCATCGTCGCCGCGCACGGCAGCTTCTATCTGCAGGCCGGCGCGTTCCCGGGCTCGCCGATCCGCGGTGCGGTCGGGTGCAGCTTCGCGCCCTACGACATCCCGCATGTGCTGTCGGAGGGGTTCGACGTCTGCTCCAACCGCTCCAAGGTCGCGGCCTATCGCGCGCCGGGCGCGCCGATCGGCGCCTATGCGGTGGAGTGCGTGCTCGACGAGCTTGCCGAGGCGCTCAAGATGGATCCGCTGGCGCTGCGGCTGAAGAACGCGGCGAAGGAAGGCACCAAGGCCGCCCATGGCCCGGTGTTCCCGCGCATCGGCTATATCGAGACGCTGGAAGCCGCTAGGAACCATCCGCACTATGCCGCGCCGCTCGGCAAGCTGCAGGGCAGGGGCGTCGCGTCGGGTTTCTGGTTCAACGCCGGCGGTGAATCCTCCGCGCAGGTCAACATCACCGAGGACGGCAACGTCGTCGTCACGACCGGGCATCCCGATATCGGCGGCTCGCGCGCCGGCATCGCCAATATCTGCGCCGAGCTGCTCGGCATCGACTACAAGCGCGTCTCCGTCATCATCGGCGACACCCAGACGGTCGGCTTCTCCAACCTCACCGGCGGCAGCCGCGTGCTGTTTGCCTCCTCGATGGTGGTGACGCAGGCGGCCGACAAGGTGATCGCGACCTTGCGCGAGCGCGCGGCGAAGCTCTGGGAGATCGACCCTGAAGCCGTGAAGTGGGAGAACGGCGCCGCGCATCCGGTCAGCCCGAATGCCGGCCAGTTCGAACCGCTGACGCTCGCCGATCTCGCCGAGAAGGCGCCGTCGCAGGGCGGCCCGATCGGCGCCAGCGTGCAGCTCAACACCCAAGGCGCCGAGGGTGGCTTCGGCACCCATATCTGCGACGTCGAGGTCGATGTCGATCTCGGCATCGTCCGCGTCATTCGCTATACCGCCGTGCAGGATGTCGGCCGCGCCGTGCATCCGAGCTATGTCGAGGGCCAGCTGCAAGGCGGCGTCGCGCAGGGCATCGGCTGGGCGCTGAACGAGGAGTACATCTACAACAAGGACGGCAAGGTCGATAATCCCGGCTTCCTCGATTATCGCATGCCGGTCTGTTCCGACCTGCCGATGCTCGACTGCGCGCTGGTCGAGGTGCCGAACCCGAAGCATCCGCAAGGCGTCAAGGGCGTCGGCGAGGTGCCGCTGGTGCCGGTCATGGCCGCGGTCGCCAACGCCGTCCACGACGCGCTCGGCAAACGCTTCTACAGCCTGCCGATGTCGCCGCCGAAAGTGTCGGAGGTGCTGGACGAGCCGACGCAGCAGGCCGCGGAGTAAGGAGCGTAGGGCGGGTTACGCCAACGCAAACCCGCCCTACGGTTCTACTACGGTCGCCGCGTAGCCCGGATGAGCGAAGCGATATCCGGGGGGAGACGGCCCCGCATGTCGCTGCGCTCATGCGGGCTACTCGTTGCCATCGCCGCCGCAAAGGGCGATTGACGTAACCGGCATTGCCTCGGCAAGATCGATCGGACGCATCAGGCTCACCGTGAACGGCTGAGATGACCCACCCCGACGAGCTGTCCGCCTACATGATCTTCGGCCGCAGCGATTGGGCGGCCTTGCGCGCCAGCACGTCGCTGACGCTCTCGGACGCCGATCTCGCGGCGTTGCGCGGCTTGAACGAGCCGATCAATTCCGCCGAAGTCAGCGACGTGTATCTGCCGCTGACGCGCTTGTTGAACCTGCATTTCGCCGCGGCGCGCAACCTCGCGCACGTCAAGGCGGAGTTTCTCGGCCGCCCGGCACGCCGTTCGCCCTACATCGTTGCATTGGCCGGCAGTGTCGGCGTCGGCAAGAGCACCTTTGCCCGCGTGCTGTGTGCGCTGCTGGCCCGCTGGGCCGATCATCCGCGGGTCGAGCTGGTGACGACCGACGGCTTCCTGCATGCCAACGGCGTTCTCGAAGAGCGCGGGCTGATGCGGCGCAAGGGCTTTCCCGAGAGCTACGACCTGCCGCGCATGCTGCGATTTCTCGCAGCGGCGAAGGCGGGCGAACGCGAGCTCGAGCTGCCGGTCTACTCGCACCTGATCGGCGATATCGTGCCGTCGGAACGCCAGGTCATCCAGCAGCCTGACATCCTGGTCTTCGAGGGCCTCAACGTGCTGCTGGCGCGCGGCACGGCGCCGGTGGTGGTGTCGGATTTCTTCGACTTCTCGATCTATCTCGATGCCGACGAGGCCGACATCCAGTCCTGGTATGTCGAACGCTTCCTCAGATTGCAGCCGACGGCGTTCCGGAATCCCGCCTCCTATTTCCACCACTACAGGGACCTGCCGCCGGGTGACGCGCGTGAGGTCGCGGAGCGGCTGTGGCGCGAGCATCATCGCGCCAATCTCAGGGAGAACATCTTGCCGACGCGGACGCGGGCCGACGTCGTGCTGCGCAAGCGCTTCGACCATTCGATCGGCGAGGTCTGGTTGCGCGAGATGTAGCAAGCATAGATGTAGCCCGGATGAGCCAACGGGTCGCGCGAACGCGCCCGATGACAGGCGCCGCGATATCCGGGAGAGGTTTTCCCGCATGTCGCTGCGCTCATGCGGGCTACTTATCAACCGCCCGGTCGTTGCATTAGTTCGTGGAACGGACCGCGATCCTCGCGCTTCCTATGGCGCTCTCAACTTCTCGGAGCTCAGAACTAAGAACCCTAATCTTATTTGATAGATCATCGATCTCTGCCGGACTTATGGGCTTCGTTTGATAGGGTAGCTTCCCTGCCTCAGGCGTCGCCGTCCTAAGCATAATATAAACTTGGTTTTCCAAGCTTCGCCCAATCGGATTATGCAGCAGCTCATTTCGACCTTCTGCCAACTGACGATAATTCTTCAGCGCACTGCGAAGACTCGTTCGCAGGTCCTCGGTCATGAACGGCGCGATCCTCGCGAGCTTATTTAGTACGTCACATTGGGTACGAGTTGCCTTAAAGAAGCTGAAAACGGTCACCGCGATAGTCAAGTTCGTATCTGTGAGGTGACCGAACGTCCACGCAAGAATCGACTCCACATGGGTCCAATTATTTGAGCATCGCCCTATTGCTGATGCCATGACTGGATCGTCATCTACGGGATGAGACATGAAATTGGCTCGATGAAATTCAACACCCTGCACCACAAATTAGCGCTGACAATTCTCGGTAAGCAAGCAGCAATGGCAGCGCTAGCGCGGGCTACCCGTTACCGCAGCTCCTTGCCCAACTGCGCCAACACCGTCTCGCAGGTCATCAGATCCAGATGCCCGCCGCCGGCGTTCTTGAAGAAGGTGATGTCGCTATCCGACAGCCGACCGGCGACCTTGCCGCCGGCAAGATCGTAGTGATCGCCGAGCACGTCGCTCTCGGTGATCGCGCCGCTCGCGATCGGTTGCAGGATGTCGCCGACGCCATCGAAGGCGGATTCGCGGCGGTCGACGAAGATGCGCGAACGCCGCGCCGCCTCGTCGTCGGACTCGCGGGTCTCCGGGGTGAAGCCGCCGACCAGATCGAGATGGGTGCCGGGCCTTAAATTGGCGCCCTTGACCAGCGGCTCGCGCGAGCGGGTGCAGGTGGTGATGATGTCGGCCTCGCGTGTCGCGGCGTCGAGATCGGTGACGGCCTCGGCCGCGATGCCGTCGCCTTCTAGCAGCGCGGCGAGCTCCTGGGCGCGTTCCACCGTCCGGTTCCAGACCCGCACCCGCTTCAGCTGCGGTCGCACGGTGCGGTGCCCGCGCACCAGCCAGCGCGCCATCTCGCCGGCGCCGACCACCAGCAGCGTCTCGGCATCCGGCCGCGCCAGGTGTTTTGCGCCGAGGGCGGAATCCGCGGCGGTCTTCCAATGGGTGATCTCGGCGGCGTCCATCACCGCGAGGGGACGCCCGTCATTGCCGTCGAACAGCACGCAGACCGCCTGCACCGCCGGCAGCTTGCCGTGGGCGAGGTTGCCCGGAAAGCTGGTGTAGAGCTTGGTCATCATGAAGCGGCCGGCGTCGACCGCGCTGCGCGTCACCAGCTGCTGGCCCTTGTCGTCGCCGAGATAGCTGTCGTGCACCGCGATCTTCGGCCGCCGGTGCGCGGCTTCGATCGCCTCGATCAGGACCGGAAAGCTCAGGACGCGGTTGACCTCGCTGTCGTCGACGATATGCACGTGCTATCTCCTCTGGAGCGCCCCTCGCGCTCTCGCCGGACGTTCCCGAAACCTGTCCGGACTGGATAGCGCGTGGGGACGGCCAGTCAACCGGACATGCACCATTGGGCGTCCCTTGCTATCCTGCGGACCTGATTCTCTCGCAGGTTTTCGCAAGCCGTGGTTGCATTCATCGTCGCCGTCCTGATCTTCATCCTGCTCGGCGGCGCCGCGCTTGCGACCATGGCGATCCATGCCCGGCTCGCCGATCATCACCGCAGTGACGAGACCAACACCTCGGTACGCCTGGTCGCGACGCTGTTCGTCACCATGCCGTCGCTGCTGCTCGGCCTGATGATGAACAGTGCCGCCAACACCTATGTGGCTGTCGACCGCAATCTGCACGTCTTCGCCACCGACATCATCCTGCTCGATCGCAGCTTGCGGCCGCTCGGCCCGAGTGCCGACGAGCCGCGCAAGCGGCTGCTCGCCTATGTCGAGCAGGTGCTCAAGGATGTCCCGATCTCCAGGGCAAGCGCGGTGTCCGAGCGCCTGCTCGACGAGGTCGGCACCAGCCTCCGCGAGCTGCGGTTCGACGACGAGCAGAAGGTGGCGCTGTGGAACGACGCGCGCTCGGTCTATCGGCAGGCGGTGCAGCAGCGCTGGACCTTTGTCGAGCAGTCCGACGGCTCGTTTCCGTCGCCGCTGATCTGTATCCTGGTCGGGTGGCTCACGCTGATGTTCGCCACCCTCGGCTTTCGCGCGCCGCGCAACGCAGTGGTGATCTCGACCACCGTCGCCGCCGCGGCGCTGATCTCGGCCGCGATCTATCTGATCCTCGAAATGAGCACGCCGTTCTCCGGCCCGATCCAGCTCTCGGACCGCCCGCTGGTGCGCGCGGTCGAGGAAATCAAACGGTAGCACATTCGGTGTTGTAGCCCGGATGAGCCAACGGGTCGCGCGAACGCGCGCCCGATGACAGGCTCCGCGATATCCGGGGCGGCTCCCGCATGTCGCTCCGCTCATGCGGGCTACGGGACGGTATCGGCGCGCGCCTGCGGCTTTATTCCCCTCGCATTGATCGCCGTCCCGAAAATTCTTCGCGCGTCGTCAGCGGAATAGTGCGCACCCTCCGGCGTCCTAACGCATGCAAGCCATTTGCATTCGAACAGGAGACATCATGAAGACATCGATCTCGCTCGCGCTCGCCACCGCCGTGTCGTTTGCGTTCGCCTCAGCCGCCTTTGCCGCGCCGCCGACCAAGACCGGAACCACCGCGAAGGGCTCGGTCCTCACCGACGCCAAGGGCATGACGCTCTACACCTTCGACAAGGATTCCGAAGGCAAGTCGGCCTGCAACGGCCCGTGCGCGACGAACTGGCCGGTCTTGAAGGCGGACGCCGGCGACAAGGCCGAAGGCGGCTACACCATCATCTCGCGTGACGACGGCTCCAAGCAGTGGGCCTACAAGGGCAAGCCGCTCTATACCTTCGCCAAGGACCAGAAGGCCGGCGACATCACCGGCGACGGTTTCCTCAACGGCGCCTGGCACCTCGCGCAGCCCTGAGGCTTGCAGGTGGATTGAGGGTAGGGCGGGTTAGCGCAAGCGTAACCCGCCCTCTCTCCGCGCATGAAACGTGCGGCGTCACGCGGAGCCTGCCATCGGGCCGCCCTGCGGGCGGACCCGTTGGCTAACCCACCCGTCGATCGTGCCTGAGGCGACGATCGCGCCTCACACCCTGCGCTTCAGCGCCATGCCCATGCTGATCCAGCTCACGCCGGCGCAGATCAGATCGACGCTGAGGAAGATGCCGAGCACGTAGAGGCTCGACACCGGCCAGCGCGCCAGGATCATGGCGCCGAGCACCAGCGTGATCAGGCCGGAGATCGCGACCATTCCCCAAGGCGCTTCCGAGTTCATGCCGAAGGCGAGGAAGATGCGGACGATGCCCGACACCACCAGCGCGATGCCGAGGAACAGCGTCAGCGTCGCCGCGGCGAGCAGCGGGTTCTCGAAGGTGATGAAGCCCGCCACGACATAGAGCGCGCCGAGCAGCAGCCAGAACAGGAATTTGCCCCAGGTCTTGAACTGGAACGCGTTGATGATCTCGGCGACGCCGGCGACGATCATCATGGCGCCGACGAACAGCACGCTGACGACGGTGGCGAAGAAGACGCTGCCGAAGGCGAGCACGCCGGCGATCAGGTAGATCACGCCGAGGGCGACGATCCAGCCCCACTTGGCGCGGAGGTTGGAAAGCCCGGATCCGAGGCTGTGAGGAGGTGTGGCGGGTGAGCTGGACGCAGTGGACATCGTATCGCTCCCGAATACTTGATGAAACCATGCTACCATAGGTCAAGGCACGGACAAGGGCAGGTGCGCAGCTGGCACGAACTGCATGCTGGCACCAAAGGCGCCGCGATACGTTGATTCAATTCGTCCGCTGTGTTGCCGCGCAGCATTCGTCGGTTTGACGGCCGCCGGCCCGCATCGGACGATGGACTGTCCGAACCGCAGCGCAAGCGGTCCGGATCGCGCATCCACAGAGGAGGTCGACATGCCCGCCACGCACGACAAGGATCACGTCTACAAAATCCTGGAACTGGTCGGATCATCGGACAAGAGCATCGAGGCGGCGATCGAGAACGCCGTGAGCCGCGCGTCAAAGACGATCCGGGAAATGAAGTGGTTCGAGGTGGTGCAGACGCGGGGCCATATCGAGGACGGCAAGATCCGGCACTACCAGGTGGCGCTGCGCGTCGGCTTTACGCTGGAGTAGGGCGTTCAGGTCGCTTGCGCCTTGCAGCCTGCAGGATTGCTCGGGACCCATGGGTGCGATCGGCATCCGGCTTTCCCTGCGCCCTCTGTCATCAGAGCGGCGAAACGAAATGCAAAACTCGCGCTGCAGAGGCCGCGAGAATGCCGGTGTATGACTCACCGGCCGTGCAACACATTCGCTGTCGTCCCGGCGAAGGCCGGGACCCATAACCACCGAAGGTGATTATTGCGCGACGCTGGGGCCACAGCCTTCCTTGCCAATCCAATCCTGTGGTTATGGGTCCCGGCCCCCCGTGCGCAATTGCGCACTAGGCCGGGACGACGAATGTGGAAAAAACGGTGCGGCCGGCCCCCATCACCGTCGCGACAGCGGCGCGGGGGGCGGCGGGGCGGTGGCGCCGGCGGCGAGGGAGCGCTGCACCATCACGGTGTCGGACCAGCGGCCATACCGATAGGCGACACCGGGCAAATGCCCGACGCGGGCGAAGCCGAAGCGGTCGTGCAGCGCGAGCGAGGCGGCGTTGTCGCTGTCGATGTAACCGATCATCTGGCGGAAGCCGGCGGCGGCGCAGGTGTCAATCAACTCCTGCAGCAGCCGGCCGCCGACACGCTGGCCGGTGAAGCGGTGATGCACATAGATCGAATGCTTCACCGTGTAGTGGTAGGCCGGACGCTTGCGAAACAGCACGACATAGGCATAGCCGACCACTTCGCCGTCACAGATCGCGACGAGGTGGGGCAGACGGGTGTTGCGCAGATTCTTGCGGCGATCGCGCAGATCGTCGGGCTCCGGCGTGCCGCTGTCGTCGACGCTTTCCTCGACGCCGCGGCGGATATGGTGGCGGTAGATCGACAGCATGGCGTCGACGTCGCTGTCGCGGGAAGGACGGACGGTGATCTTGTGATCATTCTCCATTGTGTTGCGTCCGTTCGCCTATTCGGACACGACATAGGTGTAGAAGCGGACGCGGCCGGAGCCGTCGATCTCCTTGTAGATGCCCTGGACCTCGACCTCGAAGCCCGGGAATGCATTGAAGCTCGCCTCGAACATCTTCAGATAATCGATCATCGGCTTGCTGCGTTCCGACAGCCGCTCGCCGGGCACGATGGTGGCGATGCCGGGCGGGTAGACCACGAACGGCGTCGCGGCGACGCGGCCGAAGATCTGGTCGATCGGCAGATAGTCGACATCGTTGCGGATGAGATATTGTGCGGCCTGGCGCGGCGACATCGCGATCTCGGGCAGGTGCTCGGGCAGGAATTGCCTGGCCTGCAGCGTGCTGACGCCGCCGTCGCGGAAGAAGCGGTGCATGTCGCCGCAGAGGTCGCGCAGCCGCACCCCGCTATAGCGTTGCGGGCGGCGGCGGAAGAATTCGGGGATGACGTCCTCGATCAGCGCGTTGTCGTCGTGCAGCTTCTTGAAGGCGACGAGCCCCGACACCAGTGTGCCGGCCTTGCTGGCCTCGACGCCGGGCGTCAGCAGGAAAAGCAGGGAGTTGAGGTCGTTCTTCTCGGCGACGATCTGGTTCTCGCGGAGATATTGCGCCACCACCGGCGCGGGGATGCCGTGATCGGCGTAGGCGCCGGTGGCGTGATCGAAGCCCGGCGTCAGCAATGTGAGCTTGTTCGGGTCGGTCATGGCGAAGCCCGCGGTCAGCTCGGGAAAGCCGTGCCAGGTCTCGCCGGGACTGAGCTGCCAGTAGGACGGATTGGTCGCGAGCTGATCGGTCGAGATCGTCTCCCAGGCGACATTGTGCACGCCGTTCTCGCGCGCGACGTCGGGGATCATGACGCGGTCCGGCACGAACGGCTCGAAGAACCAGCGCCGCTCGGGGCGCGTCTCCTTCTCCTCGAACTCGCGCTTCACGGCGCGGATCTTCTTGCGCAGCTCGATGCCGAGCCGGATCGTGTCGTCCCACAAGACTTCGCCGGAGCGGCCCTTCATCATCTGCGCGCCGACATCGAGCGAGGCGAAGATCGGATAGAACGGCGAGGTCGAGGCGTGCTGCATGAAGCTTTCGTTGAAGCGGCGGTGCTCGACCCGGCGCTTCTGGCCCTTGATGTGGCGGTCGCGGATGTGGATCTGCGAGGCCTGCGAGAAGCTCGCGAGCTGCTTGTGGGTCGATTGGGTCGCAATGATGCCGGGGGCCTCGGGGCCGAGATCGGACAGTCCCATGGCGAAGCGGCCGGCATAGATCGGGTGGAATTTCATGAAGCCGGCCCAGGCCTCGTCGAACAGGATGTAGTCGCAGAGATGGCCGATCCGCTTGAGGATCATCTCGGCCGAGTGGATGGTGCCGTCATAGGTGCACTGCTCGACCACGGCGACGCGGAACGGACGCTCCTTCTTCCAGGCGTTCTCGTCCTTGACCAGCGGGTGCTTGCGGACGTGGTCGCGCAGCGCGCCCTCGTCGAGCAGGTCCCAGCGCATCGGGCCGATCAGGCCCCAGGCGTTGCGCACCGTCGGCACGTAGACCGGGATGCCGCCGCCGATCAAAAGCGCGCCGTGATGCGCGGCCTTGTGGTTGTTGCGGTCGAACAGCACGAGGTCGCCGTCGGTGACCAGCGAGCCGAGCGCGACCTTGTTGGAGGTCGAGGTGCCGTTGAGCACGAAATAGGTCTTCTCGGCGCCGAAGATCCGCGCCGCCTCCTTCTGCGCCCGCAGCGCCGGTCCTTCGTGGGTGAGGAGGTCGCCGAGGTCGAGCACGGAATTGTCGAGGTCGTCGCGGAACACCGCTTCGCCGAGATGTTCGACGAACACCCGTCCGATTGGGCTGCGGCTGTAGAACACGCCGCCATTGTGGCCCGGGCAGGTCCAGAGCTGGTTGCCTTCCTCGGCATAGTCGACCAGCGCGCCGAAGAACGGCGTCTTCAAATTCTCGGCATATTGCTTCAGCCTGGAGATCAGGTTCTTGGCGATGAAGGGCGGGGTTTCCTCGGACAGGAACACGTAGCCGTCGATGAAATCGAGCACCTCGACCGGCAGGTCCTCGAACCGCTTGCGCCGGATCAGGAGGATGATCGGGAAGTCGAGGCCGCGCCGGCGCATCAGGTTGATCAGCGCCGCGGTCTTGCCCTCAAGGCCCTTCTTGCCCCAATCGACCACCATGCAGCCGATCGCGGCGTCGGTCTGCACCGCGATCTCGGCATCCTCCAGCTTGCGGGCACGGACCACCTCGAAGCCGGAGCGCTCGATCTCGGCGATGATCTGGTTGAAGCGGATGCCCTCGAGGTCGTCGGCCTCGAACACCGGCGCAGCGAACAGGAAGTTGAAGCGTTTGAAATAGCCCATGCGTGTCCCCGAACTGGTCCGGCGCTGACGTGTCGGCACAATTCATGACAGGGAGATGACAATGGGGTCGATGGAGGATCGAATACGTTGCTGGGACGCAATCCCTCACTGCACGGCGTCAGCCCGTGGATATTCGAGCTGCATGGCGACGAAGTCCGCCGTACCACGGCCATAGCGTGTCTCGATTCCGGCGAGCGCCCGGTCGAGTGCCTGCGCGGGCGGCGCGGTGCCGACCGCGGGCAGCAGACCATCCGCGGACCAGGCCGACGCCACGACCTGCGGATAGACGCGCAGGCCGTTGCGGGTCGTCACGACGTCGCCGGTCGCGGCGAAGGTCACGGCGTGCGAGCGGTAGGTGCGCGACCAGCTGTCGGCGACCAGCGCCAGCGAGACCTCGTCGACGCCGGGGGCAAGCGCGAGGCCGAGCTGTTCCCGGTTCCAGAACGCCAGCGTGTTCCGGATGGCGGTCAGCGCGAAGGGACGCGTGAACTTGAAGGCGTTGCTGTCATGTCGCGCGTCCCAGCCGGGCAGGCCGATCTCGCGCGCGACGGCCTCGGCCTTGTCGCGGCCGGCGATCGCCTCGATCAGGGTCAGCGACATCGGCATCGACGCCGAAATCCCGGTCGTCGTCGCGACGCCGCGGTCGACCACGATGCGGCGGTCGGCGACATATTGGATGGCGGGATGTTTGCTGCGCCAGTTCTTCAGGTAAAACCAGTGCGTGGTGGCGCGCCTGCCGTCGAGCAGGCCGGTCGAGGCGAGCACCTTGGCGCCGGCGCAGACGGCGACGATCACGGCGCCTTTCTCCGCCTGCTGCCGGATCCATTGCATGACCGCCGGATCGTCGTCGCGGCTCATCGCCGGCACGATGACGTAGTCGGCGCCGTCGCCATGTGCAGCATCGAATGCGGCGATGGTCGCATCAGGCTCGACCTTCAGCACCGGGAACAGCGCGACCGGACCGGGTCCCGTCGCCAGCGTGACGACATCGGCGACATCGGCGCGCTTGAGGATGCCGTAGGGCATCAGATAGTCGGTGGTCTCGGTCATGTCGTTGATGCCGAGCATCGCGATCAGCGGGCGCGCCCGCTTCGGCGGCTTCAGCGCCGCGAGCGTTGCATCCTGCTCGGCCTTGGCGATCGGCGGCGGAACCCGGAATGCCGATGCGGCGGGCAGGGTGAAGAGCCAGATGCCGCCGATGATTGGAACCAGCGCGGCAACGGCGATGCCGCTCCACGCGAGAAGCCGCCAGGTCATGATGATCGATCTCAAAATATCCGCGTGCGTCGCCCGGCACGCAAGCTACTCGCCGGTCACGTCGACCAAAACGGCGAAATTCCCGCAAAAACGGACACGCCAACAAAGCGGCTCACAGGCATAGCCCGGACGAGCGACAGCGACATCCGGGGCCGGTCCTTCCCCGCATGTCGCTCCGCTCATGCAGGCTACGCGACGCGCTCAGTAGACGAGGTTCGTGCCCGGCGGCTTTTCCAGTGCCGCCGCCAGCGTCCGATACTCCTCGCAGTCGGTGCCACAGATCTCGGCGATCCGCTGCAGATGATACTGCGCCTGGTCGCGGTTTCCCTGTTCGATCTGCCACAGGCCGTAGTAGTTCCACGTCAGGACGTGGTTCGGATCGGCCTTGAGCGCACGTTCGTACCAGACCTGCGATTGCTTGTAGTCGCCGAGCTTGCGATAGGAGTAGCCGATCACGTTCGCGACATCAGGCTGATCATCGCGGCCGAGTGCGTGCAACTGATCGATCGCGGCGGCGTAGTCGTTGTGTTCGTAGATTGTCGCATAGGCCGCGCGATAGCCGTCGCGGAACGCCGGGTCCTCGAAGCCGGACTGCTTGACGGGCTTCTTGACCTTGTGCGTGGTCTTTCTGTCCTTCTGCTGGGGATAGGACGGCGCGGGAGTGCCGTAGCTCGACCCGTATGGGTCGCCACCACCACCACCGCCGCCACCTCCGCCAGCCGCGATGGCGGTCTGCGGTGGGAACAGAATGATCGGCGCTGTCAGAAATGCCGCAAGCATCATCGGCGACTTGATCATGGACGCCTCCCGATTTGACAAGGACAGTTATTGACCTGAAGCACTAACTCCCGATCACGGGAGACATTCCGCGCGTTTTGAGAAATTGTTTGCCGAAGCGGCAATCGCACTGTCTCTTCGGGACGTCGCGCTTTCACGTGCACGCCGGCTGAGTGTTTCGTTCGCGCCATCGGACATCGGAGTCGAAACTAACATCGGTGTTAGAATCACAGTCGAATGCTCAATGGCTATACCCGCGGCAAGGAGGACGATCGATGATGAGGACGGACCTCGCCGAGATCTACCGGAACTACATTGCCTGTTTGAATCGCCAGGACTGGCCGCAACTCGGTCAGTTCGTTGACGAGCATGTGTGCCACAACGGCCGGCGGCTCGGGTTATCCGGCTATCGCGAGATGCTGGAAGGGGACTTTCGCGACATCCCGGATCTTCGCTTCAACATCGAACTGCTGGTGTCGGATGCGTCCCATGTCGCGAGCCGGCTGGCGTTCGACTGTTCGCCGAACGGCACGTTCCTCGGTATCGGCGTCAACGGCAAGCGCGTCTTCTTTGCCGAGAACGTGTTCTACGAATTCCGCGACGGGAAGATCGTGCAGGTCTGGTCGGTGATCGACAAGGTTGCAATCGAGGCCCAGCTGTAGCGGCGGAGCCTGGATGAGCGTGGCGCCGCTACTTCCGCTCCAGATGCCAGGCGCCGTCCCAATCGGCCGCCGGCGGATCCTGCCTGAAGGCTGCGACGCGCGCCTTCATGGCGATCGACGGGCCGTCGCCGGGCGCCGCCGCCAGCGCGGCGGTGAAGGCCTGCTCGGCGTCATCCCAGCGGCGCTCGCGATAGGCGGCGAGACCGTCCGCGTAACGCTGCCGCAACTCGGTCTGCGCCGGCGTCAGTTCGTCCTTCTTGCCGAGGATCTCGAACACCGCGACCGGCTGGGTCTGCCCCATCACCACGAGACGATCGATCTCGCGGAGCTCGATCGTTGCGGCGCAGGCCGCGGCGGTGGCCTCCGAGATCAGGCTGCGGCTGCCGTAAAACTTGTTGGCGCCTTCCAGCCGCGAGGCGAGGTTCACGGTGTCGCCGAGCACGGTGTAGCTCATCATGAACTCGGAGCCGATGCTGCCGACCAGGGCCTCGCCGGTAGCGATCCCGATCCGGATGTCGCAATCGGCCGGAATCACGCGCACGCCGAGCAGTTCGGGCAGATCCTTGCGCAGCTGGTTGACCTGGCCGATCATGTCGATGGCGGCAAGCGCGGCCAGATGGGTCTGCTCGGCTTCCTCGACGAAGGGCGCACCCCAATAGGCCATGATGGCGTCGCCGATATATTTGTCGATGATGCCGCGATGCGCATGGACCGGCGCTGACATCGTCGACAGATAGAGGTTCATGATCTTGACGAGGCCGCTCGGCGTCACGCCCTCGCTCAGGCTGGTGAAGCCCTTCATGTCGCAGAACATCACCGTCATGACGCGGCGCTGTCCTTCGGTCGCGGCGATCGCCGGCTGTTCGAGCAGGCCCTCGGCGATCCGCGGATTGATGTAGCGGCCAAACGTCTCGCGGATGCGCTGGTTGTGGCGCAGCGTCTCGATCATGCGGTTGAAGGCGGCCGACAGCTGGCCGATCTCGTCCTGGGTCGTGATGGTGATGGCACCGTCGAGGCGGCCGGCCTCGACCTCGCGGGTGCTTTCGAGCAGGCGCATCACCGGACGCGTGATGCCGCTGCCGACCAGCATCGCGAACACGAAGCCGAGGATCGCGGCTATGGCGGTCACGACGCCGGAGATGATGATCGCCCGCTGCTGCGCACTCATCACCTTCGCAGCGGCCGAAGCGACCTGCGCCAGCATGTCGGCGCGGATGCTCTCGATCCTGGTGTTGAAGTCGTCGCGCAGGGCGTCGGCGCGCAGCGTGGTCGCTTTCGCCGCCGCAAAGTCCTTGGCGTCGATTTGCTCGAGCAGCGTCTTGTTCTCTGCGTTCAGGCGCATCAGGAGGTCGTTGACGGCATTGTCGATGCGGTCATCGAGGCGTCCGAGCGCGGCGTTGTCGGATGGCGTCGAGGGATCGGCGATGATCGCATCGATCAGCACGCGTGCGGCATCGGCCTCGCGCTTGATCAGGGGCTCGATCTCGTCGAAGGCCTTGCGCGCGCTTTCGTAGCCGGAGTCTTCGGCCGGCGCCTGCATCTTCGCCATCATCATCCGGCGCATGGCGAGCGAGCGCTCCAGCGCGCGGATGTTGACGCGGGCGAGGTGGCCATAGGCGGGGATGTAGCGGTTGGTGAGCTCGTCGAGGAGATGGCCGACCTGACCCGCCATCACCATCGACAGCAGCGAGGTGATCACCGCGAGGATGATGAGTCCCGCGGCAATGCCGACGATCTTCTGCCTGATCGAATTCCGAAACATGCCCAGCCCGGCCGCAGCTGCAATGAGCGGGTCCACCCCGCCGTGACGGCCAGACAGCTAATAGAGTTCCGCGGGGCGGGGTGCAAGCCGCCGGCGCCTGCCGTCCCGTCCCAAGGCGGGCGCCGGCGGCTAGCGCAGGCCCTCGTAGACCATCAGGCCGCGCGCGATCGCGAGCTTGCGCAGGGTCCGCGGCACGAACCGCTCCTGGGGATGCAGGTAGCGCCACGAGGTCAGCACCAGGTCGTGCAGCCGGCCGACGTCGTCCTCGAACGGGGCGAGCAGGCCGGTGAGGCTCGCCGGCACATGGACGCGGGCGGTGAAGGGGAGCAGCAGCAGTTCGAGATGCGCCTTGGCGCCGCTCTCGGTCGTGGCGGTGATGCCGGCGATGGCCGGCAGGGTCTCTTCGACGACACAGGTGATGATGTCTTCGATCTCGCCGCGGCTCGCGCTGGTGAACAGGGCGGAAAAGCTCCGGTTCTTGAGGTCGCAGCCGAGTAGGGCGGAGGTGCGGGTGCCGGCGACGCGGAACGGAAATCGGGTCTCGCCGTCATAGGACAGCACGAAGATATCGGACAGCAGTTCGCGTACCGCGGACGGCTCGAACTCACTCCGGTCAGGTGCACGTGCGGTGCCGCGCTTCGCATTCCAATATGCGAAGAACTCGCGGCTCGAGCTGTGTTTCATCTAAACCTTGCCCGGCACCTGTCTCGGCGGGACACATCTGTCCCGGTTTTGCTCAGGCGCCTTCCCTTCTCTGTTGTGCAGGGAAGGCTGTGCAGCGTCCATGCCGTGGCCGCGCTTTGGGCGGCTTATCGGCAGCTTTGTGTTGTTAACGTAAATTTAACTATGTCCTTGGCCCCCGCGGAACCTGTGGGTAGGGTCCGCGCGTTCCCGTTCGTGCCGGCTGCCCCAAGCGCCGGCGCCGTTGGTACACAGGTGGCGTCAAACAGTTTGGTCACCGTGCGGGGAGGGGTGGGGATTCTCTCCCGATCCCTCCGGGGCACGAGAAGACCAGCCGATCAGGGAGGGCGTTCTCAGCGCCCTCCCTTTTCTTTTGTCCCGATTCCGCACTGCGCGACACTCGGTGTCCGATTTTGGGACTGTGCACTTGCACAGGGGTGCGAAAGCCGCCTATCTCTGATCCACCGCCGCATCGAGGTCGCCGACCCCTTGGACTCCCATCCCGAATCCCCGCTCGCGCCGCCGCCGGAGGCGCCGCGCGAGCCGATCCTGACCTTGCCGCCGGCGCTCACCGCCTACATCCTCCTGATTGCGGCGATCCATCTGCGGGTGCTGCTGCCGCCGGAGCTGGAGAACTGGACCATCGACGTCTTCGGCTTCATCCCGAAGCGCTACGATTCAACGCTGCTCGACATCACCTTTCCGGGCGGCGAAGGCGCCAAGGTCTGGACCTTCGTCACCTATTCGCTGCTGCACGCCAACCTCACCCATATCGGCTTCAACGTGCTGTGGCTGCTGCCGTTCGGCAGCGCGCTGGCGCGGCGGTTCGGCGCGCTGCGTTTCTTTGTCTTCATGGCGGTGACGGCGGCCGCCGGGGCGCTTGCGCATCTGTTGACCCATGAGCACGCGATCGCGCCGATGATCGGAGCTTCGGCTTCGGTGTCGGGCACGATGGCGGCGGCGATCCGCTTTGCCTTCGTGAAGGGCAGCTTCCTGTCGTTCAGCCGTGGCGATGCCGAGGCGGCGGCCAAGGTGCCTGCGCTGTCGCTGTGGCGGGCGCTGCGCAACGGACGGGTGCTCGCCTTCCTGGCGATATGGTTCGGCGTCAACATCCTGTTCGGCGCCACCTCGCTGTCGCTTGGCGGCGAGGGCGCGAGCGTCGCCTGGCAGGCGCATATCGGCGGCTTCCTTGCCGGACTGCTGCTGTTCTCGTTGTTCGATCCGGTGCCGCGCACGCGGGACGATGCTGCAGATGCGTCGTCGGTGGATCAGTCGGGGCGCGTCTGATCGCCGCTTGCGGCCTGGATCGAATTCCTCCATCATCTTTGCGACGCAGAAACAAAGCGGGCCGACAAATCGAGCCCTGCTACTCGCCGCGCCCCGGAACCGAAATCGGCGCGGAACTGTTGATTGAAGACTCTGGCGAACAGGCTCGGCTCCGCTCAAGCGGGGCGCGAGCGGATTCAGGGAGGCCGACAATGACGGTACGTTCCATTCTCGATGCAAAAGGCCATCAGGTCATGAGCGTCGCGCCCGGCGCGAAGCTCTCGGCCGCGGTCAAGCTGCTCGGCGAGCGCAAGATCGGCGCGGTGCTTGTGATGGAGCAGAGCCGCATGGAGGGCATCCTGTCGGAGCGCGACATCGTGCGCGTGCTCAGCGAGCGCGGCGCGGGCGCGCTGGACGAACCGGTCAGCGCGGTCATGACCAAGAAGGTCGTGAGCTGCCGCGAGTCCGATACGGTCAGCGGCATCATGGAGATGATGACCACGGGAAAATTCCGCCATCTTCCTGTCGTCGAGGACGGCAAGGTGGTCGGGCTGATCTCGATCGGCGACATCGTCAAGCGGCGCGTCGAGGAATATGAGCGCGAGCAGGAAGCGCTGCGCGACTACATCAAGACCGCCTGAGCGCTACTTCCCGGTGCTACCCGCGCCGCTCGACGGCGGCGCCAGGATGTCGATCGCCTCCTCGATTGCGCTGATGGAGCGTTCGGCCGCACGGATGCCGTGCGCGATCAGGTCGTCGGCGCGGTGGAAGTCGAACCAGCCGATCTGACCGACCCGCGGCGAGATCAGCATGTCAGGCGGATCGCCGGCAAGGCGTGCGCGGGTGATGCGGTCCTGCATGATGTTGAAGGCGTCGACCATGACGCTCGAGATGCCGGGTCGGCTGGCGCTGCCGAAAAACTCCCGCTTCACGGTGCGTTCGGCGGAGAAGAAGCGGCCAAACCGGCGCTTCGGCGGCTCCGGCTCGAGCTCGGCCTCGGCGGTCACCGCAACCGTCACTTCGGGCGCGGCGGAGGGGCCGTGATTGTAGATCGTGGTCGAGTGCGCGAACACGTCGCTGGAGAGGTTGGCCGCAATGACGATCTCGGCGCCGAGCGCGCGCGCGGCCGAGACCGGCACCGGATTGACCAGCGCGCCGTCGACCAGCCAGCGGTCGCCGATCAGGACCGGCGCGAAGATGCCGGGCAGCGCGTAGGAGGCGCGCATGGCGTCGACCACGCGGCCCTGGGTCAGCCAGATCTCGTGCCCGGTGCGCACTTCGGTGGCGACGCTGGCGAACTTGACCGTGAGGTCCTCGATCATGACCTGGCCAAGCGCCGCCTCGATCTCGGCGGCCAGCTTGGCGCCGCGGATCAGGCCGGAGCCGTTGAGGCGGATGTCGAGGTAGCCGAGCACGCTGCGCGGCTGCAGGCCGCGCGCCCACTGCTCCAGCGTCTCGATATGGCCGGCCGCATAGGCGCCGCCGACAACGGAGCCGATCGAGGTGCCGACCACCACATTGGGGACGATGCCGTGGGCCAGCAGGGTCTTGATGATACCGATATGGGCAAAGCCGCGCGCGGCGCCGCCGCCGAGCGCAAGCCCGATGACCGGCCGGCGAACCGTACCCAGTCCTACCTTGTCGGGGCCGTCGGAGCTCTTGTGGCCTCGGCCCATCCAGCTATCCAACACGACAAATCTCCTGCCAGCGCGAGACTAGGCTGCGCAGCATGGCTGCGCCAGCGTCGTCCGTCTTCATGGTTATTCCCACAGGCATGATTCATGCCCCGGGTAGTCCGCGGTAGGCAGGGAATGTGACTGGACCGCGACGGTAGAGCTAACATCGGCTTGATCGCGCGGTTCCAAATGGCGGACGCCGCCCGCCCGGACTGTGACAAAGCCTTGGACGCCCCTTCGATCCCCTTGGACGAAGGCTTGAATTTGCCGCGTTTTCGTTGAAAAGCATGATGATGACTTCGAGGGGCAACGGCATCGACGGATGCGGGCGGGGCATGCGGCTCCTTCCGGTGTTGACGCTTGCGGCATTTTTGCTCGCCCTGATCCCCGGTTCCGTATCTGCACAGTTCTTCAGCGACCGGCCGCCGCCGATTCCGCCCGCCTCGGTCCCTGAGGTGCCGTCCGGTCCGGCACTCAACCTGGCGCCGCCATCGGGCGGCGGTTCAGGGCCCGTTCTGCCCGGTCCGCTGAACCAGCCGACCATCGTCCAGCCCTCGATTGCGACCGTGCCGCCGGTGGTCGCCGTGCCGCCGGCCGGCTCGCCGGCCGCGGGGCAGGCGGTGCTGTCGCTGACGGCGCGGTACGGCAAGGACCTGCCGGTCATCAATGCCGGGCTGGTGTGGCGGGTGTTCGCCGACAAGCCTGACGACAACGGCACCTACAAGCTGGTCCGCGAAGAGCGCGGGGCGACGCCTAACGTGGTGCTGCCGCCCGGCAACTATGTCGTCCATGTCGCGCTCGGCCTCGTCAGCGCGGTGCGCGCCGTCAGCTTGAAGTCGGAGACCGACCGCGAGTCCTTCGTGCTCCCGGCCGGGGGCCTGCGGATCGAGGGCCGGGTCGGCAGCAGCAAGATCCCCGCCAACCAGATCTCGTTTGCGATCTACAAGGGCAGCCAGTTCGACGGCTCGGACCGTGGACCAATGGTGCCGAACGTTGCAGCCGGCGACGTCGCGCTGCTGCCCGAGGGCACCTACTACATCGTCTCCAACTATGGCGACGCCAACTCGGTGGTGCGCTCCGACATTCGCGTCGCGGCGGGCAAGCTGACCGACGTCACCGTCACCCATCGCGCCGCCGTCATCACGCTCAAGCTGGTCAGCGAGCGGGGCGGCGAGGCGCTCGCCAACACCGCCTGGTCGGTGATCACGCCGGGCGGCGACGTGATCAAGGAATCGATCGGCGCGTTCCCGCGCGTCGTGCTCTCCGAGGGCGAGTATCGCGCGATCGCCAAGAACGAAGGCAAGGTGTTCGAGCGTCCCTTCAATGTCGTCAACGGCGTCGATGGCGAAGTCGAGGTCGTGGCGCGCTGACGTCCGACCGGCCTGCATTTCATGCAGCTGTCATAGTCTCTAATGTGAACTAACCATCGCGCGAATTTGAGCCGTCATAATCGCTCGCGGCGATACCGGGCCTGCCTATTTTTACATGACGTTAAGTCGCGGCATGACTTGGATGCCGTGGGGACTAGTGTTTGCGTGGGGCGCGCCATGGTCATGGCCAACAAGAAATCAGCTAAAGCATCGGCCAAATTCAATTCCGAGATGTTCGCCGACGTACCGGTTCTGCAACGCAAGTGGCAGGCCGCGGTCCGTCCCGGCGAAAAGCTGCCGCACTATGAAGACGTGATGCTCGGCAGTCTCGGCCGGCTCGCGGATCATATCGTGCTGCTGCGGAGCGTCGATGGCATGCTCAGCGTCTCGCACGCCGGCCGCTATGTCCAGACATGGCTGAACGACGAGCGCTGGGACATTCCGCTCAGCGCCCTGCCGCCGGATTGCGCCACCGCGTTGACCGAAGCCGCCGCAAACGCGCGCGAGAACTGCCGGCCCTATCTGGCGTCGGCGCATTGCGTCCGCGACGGGCTGGTGCGGACCTTCGACGTGCTGGCGCTGCCGACGCGGTCGCGCTGGGGCGGTATCCTGGTCGGCGTCTACGTCAACGAGCGCAATGCGCAGTACAATCTGCTCGATACGATTTTCTCGGCCACCGACGAGGGCGTGCTGTCGCTCGCCGCGATCCGCGATGCGCGCGGCGAGCCGGCCGACTTCCAGATCGTGCATCTCAACCAGGGCGCCGCAAGGCTGCTGATGCAGCCTGCGACCGAATTGCTGTGGCGCCGGCTCAGCGCCGGCGGCAACCCGCTTGCGGCGTCATCGGTGATGAGCCGTCTGCGTGGATTTGTCGGCGGCGGCCCGGGCGGGCAGTTCGAGATCGACAGCGGTGATCGCTGCCTGCGGCTCGGCGTCACGGCGTTCGGCGACATGCTGTCGCTGACCGTCTCCGACGTCACTGCGCTGAAGCAGCGCGAGCTGTCGTTCCGCCTGCTGTTCGAGAACAACCCGATGCCGATGTGGGTGTTCGACGCCGGCACGATGGAATTCCTCAGCGTCAACGACGCCGCCGTTCAACACTATGGATACAGCCGGGAAAAGTTTCTCGGCATGACGCTGCGGCAGATCTGGCCGGTGGATGAGTGGAGCGTGCACAGCGCCGCGTTGCGCGAGATCGGCGACGTCTATCAATCGAGCCGCGACTGGCGGCACATCAGGGCCGATGGCAGCGAGATCCATGTTCTGACCTTCGGACGCAAGGTGGCGTTCGAGGGCCGCGACGGCTATCTGGTCGCGGTGGTCGACATCACCGAGCGCCGCGCCGCCGAAGCGCGGATCGCGCATATGGCGCACCATGACGGTCTCACCAATTTGCCGAACCGCGATTTCTACCAGGAGCGCCTGCGCGAGGCGCTGGAGCGCGGCCGCAGTGGCAACAAGCGCGTCGCGGTGATGTGCATCGACCTCGACCTGTTCAAGAACGTCAACGACTCCTTCGGACATCCGATGGGCGACCGGCTGCTCAAGCTGGTGGCGGAGCGGCTGCGCGAGGTGGTCCGCGACGACAATGTGGCGGCCCGCCTCGGCGGCGACGAGTTCGCGATCGTGCTTGCGGCCGACGTTTCGCCGAACGAGGCGAGCGCTTTCGCCGAACGGCTGATCGAAGCGCTGAGCGCGCCCTACAACATCGACGGGCTCGAGGTCGTGGTCGGCGCCAGCGTCGGCATCGCGCTGTCACCGGGCGACGGCACGACGTCGGAAGAATTGATGCGCAATGCCGACATGGCGCTGTACCGCGCCAAGTCCGAGGGCGGCGGCGTGCACCACTTCTTCGAACCGGAGATGGATCAGCAGGCGCAGAAGCGCCGCGACATGGAGCGGGATCTGCGCGCGGCGTTCAGCAACGGCGAGTTCGAGCTGCACTACCAGCCGCTGGTCGATATCGCGGCCGACCGCATCTCTGGCTTCGAGTCGCTGCTGCGCTGGCGGCACCCGCAGAAGGGCATGGTCTCGCCTGCGGAGTTCATCCCGGTCACCGAAGACATCGGCCTGATCGTCGCGCTCGGCGAATGGGTGCTGCGCGAAGCCTGCTCGGAGGCGATCAAGTGGCCGGCCGACGTCAAGGTCGCCGTCAATCTGTCGCCGGTGCAGTTCCGCAGCCGCAATCTGGTCCAGGCCGTGATCTCGGCGCTGGCGCATTCCGGCCTGTCGGCGCGGCGGCTCGAGCTCGAGATCACCGAGTCGGTGTTCCTGGCGGAAACCGAGGCCAACCTCGCGATCCTGCATCAGCTGCGCGAACTCGGCGTCAGCATCTCGATGGACGATTTCGGCACCGGCTATTCCAGCCTGAGCTATCTGCGCAGCTTCCCGTTCGACAAGATCAAGATCGACCGCTCCTTCGTGAAGGATCTGGCGCGGCGCTCCGATTGCCTCGCGATCGTGCGCGCGATCTCGGGCCTTGGCCGCAGCCTCAGGATCACCACGACCGCGGAAGGGGTCGAGACGACAGACCAGCTCGACTGGCTGCGCGCCGAAGGTTGCAACGAGGTGCAGGGATTTCTGTTCAGCGCGGCGAGACCGGCCGGCGAGATCGCGGCCTTGCTGAGCGGCTTTGCGGAGCGTGCGTCGAAGGCGGCGTAACGTTTTTCCGGTCGTCATGCCCGGGCTTGACCCGGGCATCCATCCTCTTCGACAGAGTCTTTCAGTAGTCGTCATGCCCGACAATGGCGAGGGGTTTTGTAGCCCGGGTGAGCGAAGCGACACCCGGGACGAGTGTCCCGCATATCGCTCCGCTCATGCGGGCTACAAGGCTATACCCTAGAACCGCGTCACGATATCGGACAGGGCCGGGCGCGGGCGGTCCTCGCTCGGCCTGGTCGGGGTGCCGATGTGAATGAGCCCGGCGAGCTTCTCGTCCGGCTTGAGGCCGAGGCCGTCGAGCACGTCGCGGTCGAAGACAAACCAGCCGGTCAGCCAGCAGGCGCCGTAGCCGAGCGCGGTCGCCGCGGTAACGATGTTCATCGCGCTGGCGCCCGCCGACAATTCCTGCTCCCACGGCGGCACCTTCGGGTGCGGCTTGGTGAAGGAGACCACGCCGATCACCAGCGGCGCGTCGGTCAGGCGTTTCTTCTCGACCTCGATGTCGGAGGCCGGCGCGCCGGGATTCTTCCGGGCGAAGACCTTTGCGATCACGTCGCCGGCCCGCGCGCGGGCATCGCCCTCGAACACGATGAAGCGCCAGGGCGCGAGCTTGCCGTGGTCGGGTACGCGTGCGCCGATCGTCAAAATGGTCTCGAGCTCGGCCGCGGACGGGCCCGGGCCGGTCATCTCGCGCGGTTTCATCGAGCGGCGCGTCTTCAGGAGTTCAATGGCATCGGGCACGGAAATGTCCTTCAAGGGGAGTCGTGCCCCCCAAGATGGGGACACGACCAAGCCAATGAAAGCCAGTTTAGACCGATTGTGAAGATCAGGCGACGGATCGCGCCCGCTTCACGTCGGGCGGCGTCGCCTCATCCACCAGCGCGGCGATCGCCTCATCGGTCGGCATCACGGTCTGCCGCTCGCTGCCGAGGCGGCGGACCGAGACCGAGTGGGTCTCGGCTTCCTTCTTGCCGACGACGAGCAGGGCCGGGATCTTGGCCAGCGAGTGCTCGCGGACCTTGTAGTTGATCTTCTCGTTGCGCAGGTCGATCTCGACCCGGAGCCCGGCGCGGCGCGCTGCCGCCGCCACCACCTTGGCGTACTCGTCGCCTTCGGAGGTGATGGTCGTGACCACGAGCTGGGTCGGCGCCAGCCAGAGCGGGAAGTTGCCGGCATAGTGCTCGATCAGGATGCCGATGAAGCGCTCCATCGAACCGCAGATCGCGCGGTGCACCATGACAGGCGCCTTCTTCGAGCCGTCATGATCGATGTAGAACGCGCCGAACCGCTCCGGCAGGTTGAAGTCGACCTGGGTCGTGCCGCACTGCCAGTCGCGGCCGATGGCGTCGCGCAGCACATACTCGAACTTCGGTCCGTAGAACGCGCCTTCGCCCGGATTGATCTCGGTCCGGATGCGGTTGCTGCCCTTGGCCTTGATCTCCGACAGCACCGTCGCCATCACGCGCTCGGCGTGATCCCACATCTCGTCGGTGCCGACCCGCTTCTCCGGCCGCGTCGAGAGCTTGACGGTGAGCTCGCCGTCGAAACCGAAGTCGGCGTAGGTCGACAGGATCAGGTCGTTGATCTTGAGGCACTCGTCGGCGAGCTGCTGCTCGGTGCAGAACACATGGGCGTCGTCCTGGGTGAAGCCGCGCACCCGCATCAGGCCGTGCATCGCGCCCGACGGCTCGTAGCGATGCACGACGCCGAACTCGGCGAGCCGCAACGGCAGGTCGCGGTAGCTCTTCAGCCCGTGCTTGAAGATCTGCACATGGCCCGGGCAGTTCATCGGCTTCAGCGCGAACCAGCGCTTGTCCTCGGCCTCGTCGCCGGCGGACTGCGCCGCAAACATGTTCTCGCGGTACCAGTCCCAATGGCCCGAGGTCTCCCACAGCGCCTTGTCGAGGATCTGCGGGGCGTTGACCTCGTTGTAGTCGCCGAGCAGCCGGCGCCGCATATAGGCGATCAGCTGCTGGAAGATGGTCCAGCCCTTGGGGTGCCAGAACACCACGCCCGGGCCTTCCTCCTGGAAGTGGAACAGGTCGAGCTCGCGGCCGAGCTTGCGGTGGTCGCGCTTCTCGGCTTCCTCGATCTGCTTGAGATAGGCGTCGAGGTCTTCCTGCCCGGCGAATGCCGTGCCGTAGATGCGGGTCAGCATCGGATTGTTGGAATCGCCGCGCCAATACGCACCCGCCACCTTCATCAGCTTGAAGGCGTTGCCGATCTTGCCGGTCGAGGTCATGTGCGGGCCGCGGCAGAGATCGAACCAGTCGCCCTGGAAGTAGATCTTGATCGGCTCGTTGCCGGGAATGGCGTCGACCAGCTCGACCTTGAAGGCCTCGCCCTTGTCGCGGAACACCTGCTTGGTCTTCTCGCGATCCCAGACTTCCTTGGTGAACGGCTTGTCGCGCGCGACGATCTCGCGCATCCGCTTCTCGATCGCGGCAAAATCTTCCGGGGTGAACGGCTCGTTGCGGAAGAAGTCGTAGTAGAAGCCGTTCTCGATCACCGGGCCGATCGTGACCTGGGTGCCCGGCCACAGCGACTGCACGGCCTCCGCCAGCACATGCGCGGCATCGTGCCGGATCAGTTCCAGCGCGCGCGGGTCTTCGCGGCCGATCAGCTCGATCTTGGCGTCGGCCTCGATCGGATCATTGAGGTCGGCAAGCGTGCCGTCGAGCGCCATCGCGACGGTGCGCTTGGCGAGCGAGGGCGAAATGCCTTTGGCGATGTCGAGACCGGTGGTCCCTCTCGGGAAATCGCGCCTCGCTCCGTCAGGGAAGGTGAGGACGATCTTGTTCACGGGTTCTGCGGGCTTGAGGTTGGAGAGGCTGTACTGGAATCCGGATTCGGATTTGGGTGGCGTATCGGCCATGGTGACTCCTGTAGCTCACTCCTGCGAACGAGCGCAGGTAAGCGGAAAGCAGCGGTATAGCAGGGGATTTGGCGCCTGCAATCCGGCAATATCAAGAAAATGGGCCTCCGGCCGCACGGATTTGAACAAGGCTCGGCTGCAGGCGACGCCACGGATCGTTGCGACGCTGCCGATCATCGTCTAACGTCCGGCCTCCGTTTTCCGCCATCGCGCGATCCGCAAGGTTCATGTTTTCCCGTCTCCTGTTTTTCGTGGCGTTGCTTCTGATCCCGGGCGTGTTGCGGGCGGAAGAAACACCGGTCCAGAAGACCGGATTTGCGAAAAAGCTGACCATCTATCTCGCCCATGGGCCGGCGAACGCCTGCGGCGCCGGCTGCGATCGCTGGATCGCGATCGAAGGCGAGATCGATCGGGAAGCCGCGCAGCGGATTCGCACCTTCCTGTTTGCCAACAAGGACAGGCAGCTTCCGATCTACCTTCATTCGCCGGGCGGAAACGTCGAGCAGTCCTATGGGATCGCGCGGTTCCTGCGCGCGCACAAGGCAATCGCCCGGGTCGGCCGTACCATTGTGCCGGCCTGTTCCACCGGCACGCAGATCGACGCCGCCTGCCTGAAGATCAAGGCTGCCAAGGGAGAGGTCGAGGCCGAACTCACCACGCGCAACGCGATGTGCGTGTCGGCCTGCGCCTATCTGTTCCTGGGCGCGACCAGCCGCGAGGTGGCGCCCGATTCGGTGCTCGCGGTGCATAACTCCAAGCTGATGTTCGTCGTCCACGGGCATCCGCCTGCGCAGGTCGTCGCGGACTTCAGGCGGCGCGAGATGGTGAGCGCCGATCGCGACCGCAATGTATTCCTCGCGGCGATGGGCATCAGCCATGAGCTCAGTGACCTCATCAAGTCCGTGAAGTTCGAGGACCTGCACGTGCTGACGCGGCCGGAGCTCTATCGATTCGGCATCGATACGCGGCCGCTGCCGGAAACCCTGTGGGCGGTGGAGAAGGAGACACGGCCCTATGTTCGCAAGATCGTGCAGCAGAAAAGGGCCGACGGCAGCGCGTTCCGCATGATGGAGTGGCGGCTGTTCTGCGAGAGCAAGGATCGCGGGCGGCTGATGTTCGTGCGCGAGTTCGAGGAGGGGGCAGCCGGCAAGAGCACGGTGCTGATGATGGCCGGCGCGACCAAGACCGTTGCATTCGGCCGGTCGGCACGGTTCGGCAAATACGAGGTCTGGAGCGAGGCGGTGACCTCGGACATCGTCAAGGCGATGCTCGCGGCCCCGCATCTGCAGATCGGCGAAAGCGCGCTGGCAACCGACGCCAAGCCTGACGCCAAGCCTGACGCCAAGTCCGACGTCAAGTCTGACACCAAGTCCGGCCTTGCGACATTCGATATCGGCACCACCGGGCTGGAGCAGGGCTGGACGCAGCTTCTGGCATCATGCCCGGCGGCGACCGCCGGTCCGAAGCCTGCGAGCCCGTTGCCGGCCGCCGTGTCGCCGAGCGTCAGCGCCGTGCCGGCGGCGTCGCCGTCGCCATGAGCGCAAGAGGCGCCGTTCGATCAGGTGCCATGCATTTAGATGCAGTTGCATCGATCTCGACGTCTGCTAACAACGCGGCGTGAAACGCTTCGCTCCCACCGCATTGATGCTCGGCAACATCGTCACCGGCTGCTCGGTGCTGGCGCCGGCCGGCATGCTGGCGGAGTTGTCCGACGGACTCGGCGTCACGATCCACACCGCGGGTCTCCTGATTACCGTCGGCGCGATCGTGCTGTGCGTGGGCTCGCCGGTGACGGCGTGGTTGACCAGCCGGATCGAGCGGCGGGCGCTGCTGACGGCGACGCTGCTGGTGCTGACGCTGACCAATGCGGCTTCCGCCTTCGTGCCGAACTACGACAGCCTCCTGATCATTCGGCTGGTGATGCTCGCGGTCGGCGTGCTCTACACGCCGCAGGCGGCAGGCACCGCGGCACTGATCGTGCCGGTGGAGAAGCGCGGCAGCACGATTGCCTACATCTTCCTCGGCTGGTCGCTTGCTGCCGCGATCGGGCTGCCGCTGATCACCTTCATCGCAAGCCGCTACGGCTTTCGCGCGACCTATGGCGCGATCGCGCTGACCGGGCTCGTTAGCTCCCTGCTGCTGTGGTGGCGGCTACCAGGCGGGCTGCACGGTGCGCCGGTTGACCTCAGAACCTGGGTCGATCTCGGCCGCAATCCGATGGTCATTCTGCTGCTGTCGATCACGACGCTGCAGATGTCCGGCCAGTTCGTGGTGTTCACCTTCATGGGGCCGCTGCTCGCCAAACTGACCGGCGCCAATGCGGACGCCGTCGGGATCGTGTTCGCGCTCTACGGCATCTTCGGGTTCGTCGGCATCGTGATCGCAACGCGCGTGGTGGATTCCTGGGGCGCCTGGAAGACTTCGGTCCTGTTCACCGTGCTGCTGCTCGCAGGCGTCGCCGGCTGGGCGCTGAGCGCCGGCGCCTACGGCCTGATGGCCGCCTCCGTCGCGGTGTGGGGCCTCGGCTTTGCATCGACCAATTCGATGCAGCAGGTACGCCTGGTCGGTGCGGCGCCGGCGCTCGCTTCGGCGTCGGTCTCGCTCAATACCTCGGTGCTGTATATCGGTCAGGCCATCGGCTCCGCGATCGGTGGCTTGCTGTTCGCCCGCGAATGGCTGCACAGCGCAGGCTACGTGGCTACGGCCTTCGTCGCGGCGGCGCTCGCGGTCGTGGTCGTCACGCGGCCGCGACGGGCGGCCGCCACCGCCGCGGCCGAGTGAACGGTTGGCTTTCACGCTTGTGTTCGCGAGAGCATCCCAAGCAACGATCCGCGTGAGGAATATCCCGGAGCTCGACTGCGCGTCACCACCTCACGCTTTGGCTGGGCACGATGAACGCCGTCGTGCTTGGCTTGTTCGGATTGTGGGTGAAGTAGCCGTAGGCGGCGACGATCACGACGAGCAAGGCAAGCACGGCCAGCAAGTCGATCTGCCGGGGATCATGACCATTGTGGCTGATTTTCCAGCGCATTGTTGTTTCCTCCCCAAAGGGGGCAACGAAACAATGCGCCAACTATCGCCACAGTTCCGCCGGGCAGCAATGCGCGCCGCGCTTGGACGTGCCGCAGCAATCGATCAATTGTCGTTGACGCCGCGTCAACTGTTGTTGACGCCGCGTCAGCCTTCGTTGACGCCGCGCCAGCGGCCATAGCGCCAGGGCAGGTACCAGCGTGCCCCGGGCGGCTTCGTCAGCGGGACATTATCGATCCCGGATGTTCCCCAGGGCTGGCAGCGCAGCAGCCGCGCCAGCGTCATCCAGCCGCCGCCCCACAGGCCGAAGCGTTCGATCGCTTCGTCGCCATAGACCGAGCAGGTCGGCAGATGCCGGCAGTTGTAGCCGACCAGCGGCGACAGCGTGTGCCGGTAGATCCAGATCAGGGCGCGGCCGAAGTTGCGCGGCAAGCGGCGCATGGTGCTGGCACAGTCCATGCATCGTGGATGGTGTATCGTTGAATGGTCTGTCGGCGGCATACGCAAGTATGTACGTAGTCTTGCGGGGGTTCCAAGCCAAGGAACTGTTTTGTTGCAGATATTTACGCCACAGTTCGTTATTATTGCACAGCACCGATGGCGCTGCAGCAAGGGCTCTATGGACGGTCCGGGTCAGCAACGCTACCGTTCCCATAACACGCCGCTGACAGAATCGTGGCGCATTGCCATGGGGCCATTGCCACCGCTCGCATCACCAAGGGCTTGGGGGAAGGAACCAAATTGAGGCTCGTCAAGTCGCTCTCGTTGCGCAGTTGGGCGCTTACCGGCGCCGTTGCTCTTTGCTTCGCGGTTTCCGGCACCGCCGCCATGGCGGGCGGTTCCGCGCAGGCCAATTCGACCCTCGAAGAGCGCAAGCTGCCGATGAAGTTCAGCTGGATCGCCTGCCAGCCGAATTGCCGTGGCTGGGTGTCCGCGGTCGGCATCATCACGGCCGATAGTCCGAGGGAATTCGACGAGTTCGCGCGCGGCCGCCAGCTCAACGGCGCCACCATCGTGCTCGACTCCAGCGGCGGCTCGGTCAACGACGCGATCGCGCTCGGCCGCCGCTTCCGCGGTCTCGGCGTGCTGACCACGGTCGGCACCAGCGTCGTCAATCAGGCCGCGCAGGGCGGCCGCGCGAGCGTTCTGCCGGATGCTTATTGCGAGTCGATGTGCGTGTTCCTGCTGTTGTCGGGCAAGACGCGCTACGTTCCGCCGGCCGCCCATGTTCGCGTACATCAGATCTGGATGGGCGATCGCGCCGACGACGCCAAGGCGGCGAGCTACACCGCGCAGGACCTGATGATCGTCGAGCGCGATATCGGCCGTCTTGCCAAGTACACCTTCGATATGGGCGGCGCGGGTGATCTGCTGGCGCTCTCGCTCAGCGTGCCGCCGTGGGAAGACCTGCACGAATTGTCGGCGGCCGAATTGCGGCTGACCAATCTCATCACTACCGATGCGGTTGCCGACGTGCTGCCGCGGCAGGACAACAGCAAGGACAACGCAATTCCCGTCGCCGAGGCGAAGCCGAAGAACAACGATCGCTTCTTGAGCAGCGCGATGGAGGGCGAGGCGTCGCAGGCGAGAGCGACCAAGACCGCCGAGGTCGTGGTGCCGACCGGCGGCAGCGCAGCGCCGGCGCCGGTCCAGCCCGCGCAGTAAGAACGCACATTGTCGCGTCGTTCCGGGACGCGTAAGCGGACCACAGATGCGCAATTGCGCATCTGGGAACCTCGAGATTCCGGGTTCGATGCTGCGCATCGCCCCGGAATGACCTGACATGCAATTTTACGCCGGCTGCTTCGCCTTGGCCTCGATCTGGCCGATCGCATCGACCACGGCATCGAAGGTCAGCAGGGTCGAGGCATGGCGGGCCTTGTAGTCGCGCACCGGCTCGAGCAGCGCGATATCGGCCCATTTGCCGCCCTGCGGGGGCTGGCCGTTTTCCTTCAGCATCTTGCGGACCGTCTCGCGCAATTCGCGCAGCTCGTCCGCGGTCGAGCCCACCACCTGGCTCGCCATGATCGAGGAGGAGGCCTGGCCGAGCGCACAGGCCTTCACGTCATGGGCGAAATCCGTCACTACGGGACCGTCCATCTTGAGGTCGACCTTGACGGTCGAACCGCACAATTTGGAGTGGGCGGTGGCGCTGGCGTCCGGGTCGGCCAGCCGTCCGAGGCGCGGAATATTGCCGGCCAACTCGATGATCCGCTTGTTGTAAATGTCGTTCAGCATGGAGACAGATGCCTGGTTCCGGCGGTGCCGGGCGCTCTTGGCGGCTGGGTTGCACCGTCCTATATATGGACGGCAACGCCGGAAACATAGCCCGGCCATGCAGCCACCGCGGCTCACCTCCGCCGCGGCGGTGCTACAATTGTGGGACTCAGGCGCCCGGCGGTCGAACCATCCGCCCCGTCTGCCCGGTGACACATCCGGACCAAGGTCAAATCCGAGGGCCGGTCGAACGGAGAAGACATGGACGCCTTGATCAAATCGATTCGCCCCAACAAGCCGGCCGACGCGAAGCCCGGCGAGCTCGACCCCTCAGAATTCATGACGGCGGCCGTCCGCGCCGACCAGCCGCGCCCGTCGCGGGCGGAGGCGGAGGACGCCGTGAAGACGCTGCTCGCCTATATCGGCGAGAACACCGGCCGCGAGGGCCTGCTCGACACGCCGCGCCGGGTCGTCGAGGCCTATGACGAGCTCTATCAGGGCTACCACCAGTGCCCGGCCGAGGTGCTGAACCGCACCTTCGGCGAGACCGCCGGCTACGACGATTTCGTCCTCGTCCGCGACATCGAGTTCACCTCGCAGTGCGAGCATCACATGATGCCGTTCTACGGCAAGGCGCATATTGCCTATACGCCGGTGGAGCGTGTCGTCGGCCTCTCCAAGCTGGCGCGGCTGACCGACATCTTCGCCCGCCGTCTGCAGACCCAGGAGCATCTCACCGCGCAGGTCGCGGCTGCGATCGACGAGGTGCTGAAGCCGCGCGGCGTTGCCGTGCTGATCGAGGCGGAGCATACCTGCATGTCGGTGCGCGGCGTTGCCAAGCATGGTGCATCGACCTTCACCAGCCGCTTCACTGGCATGTTCCGCGACAATCCGGCGGAGCAGCAGCGTTTCTTGTCCCTGGTGCGAGGACCGAACCGGTAACCTCGCATTTTCCTGAGCGAGGTTTTCCGTGTCCGCAGCGACCCACGATCACGACCGCGAGGAGGGGCTGGCCTTCCAGCCTAAATTCGACGCGGCAGGTCTTGTGACCTGCGTCGCGACCGATGCCGCGACCGGCGATGTGCTGATGGTCGCGCACATGAACGACGAGGCCCTGCGCAAGACGATCGCGACCGGCGAAGGCTGGTACTTCAGCCGCTCGCGCAATGCGCTGTGGCGCAAGGGCGAGAGCTCGGGCCAGACCCAGCGCGTGCTCGAGATCCGGATGGATTGCGATCAGGACGCGGTGTGGATCAAGGTCGAGCAGATCGGCGCTGCCTGCCACACCGGACGGCGCTCCTGCTTCTATCGCGCGGTGAAGGACGAGGACGGTGACATTGGTTTGTCATTCGTCGATGCCGATCGGATGTTCGATCCGGCGCAGGTCTATCGCAAATAGAGCGTTGATCTAAATCAAATGCGATGCGTCGAAGTGATGCACTTCGTTGCCTCCTGTTCGGCCGTGTGCAAGTAATTGCACATCGTCGTCGCGCTGGGGGTGAGTTGTGGCGCATCGTCTGATACCGCTTGTTGGGTTTCTCGCCTGGGTTGTATTGCCGATCGGTGCAGCACAGTCGCAAACGGCGGAACGTGCGCCCGATACGATGGCCGCGCGCGTCCTTGCTTGTGCGCCGTGTCACGGCGCCGAAGGCGAGGGCACCAGTGACGCCTATTTCCCGCGGCTGGCCGGCAAGCCGGCAGGCTATCTCTACAACCAGCTCATCGCATTCCGGGATGGATGGCGGAAATACCCGCCGATGAACTACCTGCTGGAGTTTCAGACCGACGATTACCTGAAGAAGATCGCCGAATATTTCGCCTCGCTCAGGCCGGCATTTCCGCCGCCGGTCCCGCCGGTCGACAGCAAGGAGATTCTGGCGCGCGGCGAGACGATCGTGAAGAACGGCGATCCACAGCACGGCATTCCGCCCTGTTCAGCCTGCCATGGTCCCACATTGGGCGGCATGGAGCCCGGCATTCCCGGCCTGCTTGGCCTGCGCGCCGCCTATATCAGCGGCCAGCTCGGCGGCTGGCGCTACGGCACGCGGACCGCGTTCGCTCCCGATTGCATGCAGATCGTCGCGAGCCTGCTGACGGAGGACGACGTGAAGGCGGTGGCCGCCTATCTGTCCTCGCGTCCGGCGCCGGCGGATCCATCCTTCGCGCCGCGAGGCAGCCTTCCGATGCCGCTCGAATGCGGCAGCGAACCGCATTGAAGGGATCGTGCCGATGTCGCGAACCTTAACAGGACTGCTTGTCGGACTGATGCTGGCACTGTCGCCCATCGCGGCATCGGCGCAGCAGAAGACGGCCGATCCGGCCGTCCTCGCCAAGGGCGAGTATCTCGCACGCGCCGGCGATTGCATCGCCTGCCACACCGCGCGCGAAGGCAAGACCTTCGCCGGGGGCCTGCCGATGAAGACGCCATTCGGCACGCTCTACACGTCGAACATCACGCCCGACTCGCAAACCGGGATCGGCACGTGGACTTCCGATCAGTTCTACCAGATGATGCACAATGGCCGCTTTCCCGATGGCGGTCTGGTCTATCCGGCGATGCCGTTCGCCTCCTATACCAAGGTGACGCGCGAGGACAGCGACGCGATCTACGCCTATTTGCGCACGGTGCCGCCGGTCAGGCAGCTCAACAAGCCGCACGACCTGACATTCCCGTTCAACAACCGCTCGCTGATCCTCGGCTGGCGCACGCTGTTCTTCAGGGAAGGCGAGTTCAAGCCTGATCCGACGAAGTCGGCGGAGTGGAATAGAGGTAACTACCTGGTCGAGGGGCTGGGTCATTGCGGGATGTGTCACACCCCGATCAATGCGCTCGGCGGCAGCAAGCAGTCGCAGGCCTTCGAGGGCGGCCTGATCCCGATGCAGAACTGGTACGCGCCGTCGCTGACCTCCAACAAGGAGACCGGGCTCGGCGACTGGACGATCGAGGAGATCGTCGACTATCTGCGCAAGGGCGTGTCCGCCAAGGGCGCCGTGTACGGACCGATGGCCGAGGTCGTCTACAACAGCCTGCAATATCTCAATGATGATGATGCGCGCGCGATGGCGGTCTACCTGAAGGGCCTTGCGCAGGGCGGTCCTCCGGAGAAGGCGTCGACTTCGCTGCCGTCGGCCGAGAGCAGTCTGCTGCTGTCCTTTGGCAAGTCGATCTATGACCGCGACTGCGCAAGCTGTCATGGCGCGACCGGGCAGGGCATGCCGCCGGATTATCCGCCGCTTGCCGGCAATCAGTCGATCCAGATGGTCTCCGCGGTGAACCCGATCCGGATGGTGCTCAATGGCGGGTATCCGCCGGGTACGTTGGGCAATCCGATGCCCCACGGCATGCCGCCGTTCGCGCAGAAGCTGTCGGATGACGAGGTCGCGGCTGTCGTGACCTACATCCGAACGGCCTGGGGCAATCGCGGCGAGCCGGTGTCGGCGCGGCAGGCCAACGAACTGCGGGCAGCAACGCTGAACTAAAGCATGATCCGGAAAAGTGCGAAGCGGTTTTCCGAAACGATCATGCTCAAACAAAGGAGCTAAAGCGCGATGACTAGTCAACCTCGTCTCGTCGCGCGTTAAGGGGAGCGCGATCATGATCAACTCGTCTTCGCCGCAACCGCCGGCATCGGGCTCGGAAGACGATGATGTCGAGACCATCGTACGCGCCGGTCCAGGTGGCGCGGTCGCGGTCGCGGGCATTGCGACGGCCGTCGTGGTCGGGTTGTGGTTTGCATTCTATCTGCTGGTCTTCCTGCCGCGGAGCGTTCCCTGATGGCGAGCGAGACTGACCACAGCCTCGGCGAGGCCGTTGCCGCTCGGATCGAGCGGCGCTGGGCGACGCTGTCGATCGTCATTGTCGGCGTCCTGGTCGGCATGGCGACCTATATCGGCATCCATCAGGCGACGATGCCGCAGGGCCGGGTCGAAACCGCCGATCCCAAGACGCTGCATCTGTCGGGCGAATTCGTCGAGAGCAATCTCGGCAGCGAAATGCTGGCCGACGGATCGGTCACCGTGCGCGCGATTGGCCAGCAATATTCCTTCACACCGCAATGCATCGTGGTGCCTGCGGAGACTCCGATCACCTTCCGCGCCACCAGCGCCGATGTCGTCCACGGTTTTCTGATCGAGGGCACCAACATCAACACGATGCTGGTGCCGGGCTACGTCACCGACCTGCCGTTGCGCTTCAAGGCGCCGGGCGATCACGTGATGCCGTGCCAGGAATTCTGCGGCATCGGCCACCAGGGCATGTGGGGCAAGGTCAAGGTGGTCGACAAGGCTGCGTTCCGTGACATGGCGGCAGCTAAGCGGAGGCTGACCTGTGTTGATTAACAAGCGGCTGATCGCGGCGCATTTCTGGCTTGCCTTCATCGTGTTCGGCGTCGCGCTGGTGCTCGGCGCCTGGCAGATGTTCGTCCGCAGCCCGTTGAACGCCTGGCATTTCAATCCGGAATTCTACTATCGCTCGGTCACCGCCCATGGCTCGGCGATGGGATACGTCTTCCCGACACTGATCGCGATGGGATTCGGTTACGCGATCACCGAAGCCTCGCTCGAGAAAGAGCTGGTTGGACGGCGCTGGGCCTGGGTGGGCTTCTTCCTGGTCGCCGTCGGCGCCGTTGTCGCGATGATCCCGGTGTCGCTCGGGCTCGCCTCGGTGCTCTACACCTTCTATCCGCCGATGGTCGGCAATCCCTTCTATTACATCGGCGTCGTCATGGTCGTGGTCGGCTCATGGATCTGGGTCGCGCTGATGGTGACCAATTTCGTGATCTGGAAGCGCGAGAACCCGGGCAAGCCGGTGCCGCTTGCGATGTATGCCAATGTTGCGGGCTCACTGCTCTGGGGCTGGACCGCGGTCGGCGCGGCGCTTGAGATCCTGTTCCAGATCCTGCCCGTGGCGCTTGGGCTGACGTCGACGATCGATGCGGGGCTGGCCCGCGTCTTCTTCTCCTGGACGCTGCACGCCATCGTCTATTTCTGGCTGATCCCGACCTACATCGCCTACTACACGATCTTCCCGCGGGCGATCGGCGGCCGACTCTTCAGCGACCCGATGGCGCGGATCTCGTTCATCCTGTTCGTCGTGGTGGCGATGCCGATCGGCGTGCATCACCTCTTTGCCGACCCGCAGGTCGGCGCCGGATTCAAGTTCATGCATTCGGTGTTCACCGGCCTCGTCGCGCTGCCGACGCTGCTCACGGTGTTCACGATCTGCGCCTCGGCGGAGATTGCCAGCCGCCTGCGCGGTGGCCGCGGCGCCTTCGGCTGGATCGGCGCGCTGCCATGGTCCAATCCGATCATGCTGGCGACGGCGCTGTCGCTGGTCATGCTCGGCTTCGGCGGCGCCGGCGGTCTGATCAACATGAGCTATCAGCTCGACGCCACCGTGCACAACACGCAGTGGATCACCGGCCATTTCCACCTGATCTTCGGTGGCGCCATCGTGATCATGTATTTTGCCATCGCCTATGATCTGTGGCCGCATCTGACCGACCGGGCGCTGGACAGTTTTGGCCTGATGCGCACGCAGCTCTGGCTGTGGTTCATCGGCATGATCGTGACCACCTTCCCGTGGCACTATGTCGGTATTCTCGGCATGCCGCGCCGCATGGCGTATTACGACTATGCCAACCCGGCGATCTCGCCACAGGCCTTGTCGGTCACGATGTCGGCGATCGGCGGGCTCATTCTTCTGATATCGGGCCTGCTGTTCCTGCTGGTGCTGATCCGCGGGCAGTTCGGCGCGCGAGGCGAGGCGGGTGCGTACCGCTTCGCGGTGCCGCTGCACATGCCCGCGCGGATTCCGGTCGCGCTCAACTCATTCAGCCTGTGGCTCGCATTGATGGTCGGCCTCACCGTGGTGAACTATGGTTTCCCGATTGCGCAGCTGATGGCGCTGAACGAGACCAGCGTGCCCGCGGTCTATGTCGGAGCAGGCCGATGAGCGACCAGCCGCTGTTCTCGCTGCGCAATCCGTGGTTCGGCGCCAGCGTCGGCATCACGGTTGCCATCGCTGTGTTGTCGGCCGTCGCAGGCCTGATCTGGTTGCCGCTGGTGCAACCCAATTTGAAGCTTGCCGGCGTCTGGGATGCGATCTGCAGCGCTGCCGGCGTTCCGCGTGCCGCCGTGCAGGAGGCCGGCATCAAGCCGGATTTCAAGACGTCCAATGTCGTCATGACATCGGAGATGCTGACCAAGGCAGATCAGGTCTCGATCGGGCGGGGCGCAACGCTGGCGCAGCGCTGCGCGATCTGCCACGGACCGCAGGGCGTCAGCGACGCCCATTCACCGAATCTCGCCGGGCAATTTGCCGCGGTGACGTACAAGGAGCTGAATGACTTCAAGACCGGCGCGCGGGTCAGCGTGGTGATGAGCCCGTTCGCAGCGGCGATGAGCGATCAGGACATGAAGGACGTTGCGGCCTATTACGCCTATCTGCCGCGGGTGCCTTCGAACAATCTGGATACCGGGCGTCCCGCGCCGGCGATCGTGGTGACGGGCGCCCCGATGCGCAACATCGCGCCTTGCGGCTCCTGCCACGGCGATGTCGACAACAAGGCGGGAAGCCCCTGGCTCGGTGGGCAGTCGGCGGTCTACATCAAGGCGCAGCTCGAGGCCTTTGCATCCGGGGCCCGCCGCAACGACATCAGCCAGCAGATGCGCAACATCGCGCGCCAGATGACGGCCGAGGAGATCGACCAGGTCGCGCATTACTACGAGGCCCAGCCCTGAACCGACGCTATTAACGCGCCATTAACCATAATTACGGCACCTTGACGGGACATGGGTGCCGATTGCCGGCGCCCGGCAAGGCACCCGGACAGATGGCGGTCGACCTCTTCAATGCGACGGCTTCGGCAGGTGTCGATCCCTCGCGACTGAAGGTCGCGAGCTCGATCAAGCAGGCGGCCGCGACCACCGGCACGAGCTTCGAATATCTGCTCACGACCGCGAAGATGGAATCCAATTTCAATCCGCGGGCCGGCGCCACGACCTCGTCGGCGCATGGACTTTATCAATTCATCGACCAGACCTGGCTCGGCACCGTCAAGGAGGCCGGAAGCCAGCTCGGTTATGGCCAGTACGCCGACGCCATCACCAGGAATTCCGACGGCAGCTATTCGGTCAGCGATCCCTCGGCGCGCGCCGCGGTCATGAAGCTGCGCGACGATCCGGACGCGGCGTCCTCGATGGCGGCGGTGCTGACGCAGTCCAACAGCTTCAAGCTTACCGGCAAGCTCGGCCGCCGTCCGACCGATGCCGAACTCTACATGGCCCACTTCATGGGCGTCGGCGGCGCCGGCAAGCTGATCTCGAGCGCCGAGGACAGCCCGAGCGCCAATGCGGCCGCGATGTTTCCGAAGGCGGCGGCCGCCAACCAGTCGATCTTCTACGACAGGTCGGGCAGCGCGCGCAGCGTCAGCCAGGTCTATTCGGTGCTGACCACGCGCTACGCCGCGGCCGCGAACTCCAAGGACACGCGCACCGCCTTCGCCGCGGCGGGCGGCGACACCATGTCGCCTTACGCGATCGCAAGCGCCGCGCCGACCACGGCGCTGACCATGGACACCGCGTCCTATCTCTCGACCTTCCCGGACTCCCGGTCGGCCGCGCCCGTCGCTGCGACTTCGGCCGTCGCATCGGCGCAGCCGGCGCCGACCTTCCGCTCGCTCTACCAGGCCGGCGACCGCTCGGAGCCGATCTCGCCGGCGGTGCAGGAGCTGTGGGGCAATTCCGCCTCGCTGACCGCCTCGGCGACGCCAAAGGTCCGCGCGCCCGGACGGCTCGACCTGTTCAGCGATCCGAGCGGCACCTACAGCAACGGCTAGCGCTGTCTTGCTGCGCGCGCGAAGCCGCGCGCCGTTGCGGCTTTAACGAAACGTCAATAATCCCAAACGTTTATGGTGAACCCTTTGTTAAGCGTCATGGTTTATTTTTCCTTGCGGTGGCGTCGTATGTCGATGCCGTTTCGTTGCGTAAGCCGGAAGGACCATGATCGTTCGGCAGTTTATTAGTTGGATTAGGACCGCTCCTGCAGGTGAACGAGCAGAGGCAACGCGGGCGTTGGCCCGGGCCTGGCTCATCTCGGATCTCACCGAGGACGACCGCATCGCAGCCGAAGGCGCGCTGCTGATGCTGCTCGACGACCCGTCGCCGCTGGTACGGCAGGCGATGGCCGAGGTGTTCGCGCGCAGCGTGGACGCGCCTGCCGCAATCGTACAGGCGCTGTCGGCCGACCAGCCGGCGATCGCGCTGCCGGTGCTGGAGCATTCACCGCTCCTGATCGATGCCGACCTCGTCGACATCGTCGCCACCGGCTCCGACGAGATGCAGTGCGCGATCGCGCGACGCACCAATCTGCCGGCCTCCGTCGCCGCCGCGATTGCTGAGGTCGGCTCGGCGGCGGCCGCGCTCGAGCTGATTGAAAATCCTTACGCTGGCCTCGCGCCGTTCTCCTGGGATCGCATCGTCGAGCGCCACGGCCATCTCGCCGCCATCAGGGAATCGATGCTGCAGCTGGACGACCTGCCGTCGGCAACGCGGCTGGCGCTGGTCGCAAAGCTCTCCGACACGCTGGCGCAGTTCGTCGTCGCGCGAAACTGGCTCGGCGCCGATCGGGCCGACCGCATCGCCGGCGAGGCCAGGGAACGCTCCACGGTGAACATCGCCGCGCGCGCCTTCGGCGACGACATGCAGAACCTGATCACGCATCTGCGCGCCACGGGGCAATTGACCGCCGGGCTGATCCTGCGCGCGCTGTTGTCGGGCAATCTCGATCTGTTCGGTGCGGCGCTCGCAGAACTGTCCGGGCTGCCCTATGGCCGCGTCTCCGCACTGTTGAACGACCGCGGCGGCAACGGCCTGCAGGCGCTGCTGCGCCGTGCCGGCCTGCCGGAATCCACCTACGCCGCGTTCCGCGTTGCGCTCGAGGCGAGCCACGAGGTCGGCTATGTCGACAGCGGCGACGGCGCGGCGCGGCTGCATCGCCGCATGGTGGAGCGGGTGCTGACGCATTGCGAGACCGATCATTCGGCGGCCGAGCCGCTTCTGATCCTGCTGCGCCGCTTCGCGACGGAATCGGCTCGCGAGGACGCACGGATGTTCTGCGAGGAGCTCGCCGCGGAAGACGCCATCGCGGTGCTGCCCTACGACGACGATCTCATCGCGGCCTGAGGGCCGCGCTTCCTTCCCATCGACGGATGCTTGAGTGGGCTGCCGCAATGCGAGCAGCCGGCCGCGCGGCTATTCGCCGGGCACGATGCTCGGCGCGAGGATCGCCTCGAGGTGCTCGGGACGGTCGCGGTTGGCGTGGGTCAGGAATTCGTCGGCGATGCCGCGGAGCTGCTTGCTCAGCACGCCGGCGACGACCGCGGTGTCGAGCTTGGTGCGGTTGCGCACGATCGCCTGCACGGCGTTGATGTGGTGCGCAATCAGCTGTGGCGGCACGGCGCCGAGATCCGGCGCGTGCTCGATGATGCGGCACAGGCTCTCCGCGGCTGCGGCGGCCGACGGATAGCCGAATGTCGCGGCATCGCCCTTGATGTCATGCGCGGCGCGGAACAACTCCTCGCGCGTCTTGTCGCTGAAGCCGTCGCGCTGCACGGTGGCGTGCGCGGCGGAGAGGCGGTCGGCCTCGATCGTCATCCACTCCTTGAACTCGCCCGACAGCCCGGCGAGCGCCTTTTCGGCGCGGCCGACCGGATCGTCGAGATCGCTCTCGGGGACGCGCAGCAGCATCTTGCGCAGCGGATTGGGCTGCGTGATGACGTGGTGCGTGCCGAAACTCCTGACCTCGATCGTCCCGGGTTTGTCTTTCGCCATGGCGATGTCCTAGATGGCCGAGCGCGCCTTTTCGAGCAGCGACGGTTGTTGCAGCACCTCGACCTCGCCGCTGCCGCGGCGTTCGGGGCCGATATAGGTGTTGGTGGTGTTCCGGCGGCGGTCGGGGCCGAAATAGGTCTTGGTCTTGATGAACGGGCGCGGGTTGGCGACCACGTTCATGATGCGCTGGTAGAGGCCCTTGGCCGAGATCGGCTTGGCCAAGAATTCGGTGACGCCGGCATCGCGCGCCACGGTGACACGGCGCTTCTCGGAATGCCCGGTCAGCATGATGATCGGCGCGTAGGGGTTGCCCTTGGATTCCGGCTGCCGGATCATCTGCGCAAGCTCGAGCCCGTCGAAGATCGGCATCGACCAGTCGGTGATGACGATGTCGGGTACGTAGTGCGTATACATCTCGAGCGCGGTGGCGCCGTCCTCGGCCTCATACACCTCGCGCGCGCCGAACGAATGCAGCAGCGTCCGCAGGATGCGGCGCATGTGCGGATTGTCGTCGCAAATCAAAAATCGCAGCTTGTTGAAATCGATGCGATACATGGTCCGGCCCCGAACGGGCATACCGGGCCAACGCGGTATTACCCGACGTTAACCATATCCCGCCCGGGGTTAATGATTGGTTGCCGGGCAAGGGGCAGACGCCGTCAGTAGCCGAATTGCTCGCGCAGGATGCGCTCCTCCAGCGAGTGGCCGGGGTCGAACAGCATCCGCATCGCGATCGTCTTGTCGGACAGCACCTCGACCCGGCGGACGTCGCGGACCTCGTCATGGTCGGCAACCGCGGCGACCGGGCGCTTCTCGCCCTCGATCACCTCGATCACCACGAAGGCGGAATTCGGCAGCAGCGCGCCGCGCCAGCGCCGCGGCCGGAATGCGCTGATCGGGGTCAGCGCCAACAGTGCCGCGTTGATCGGCAGGATCGGCCCCTGGGCCGAGAGGTTGTAGGCGGTCGATCCGGCCGGCGTTGCCACCAGGATGCCGTCGGCCATCAGCTCGGGCATCCGCTCGTGCTCGTCGATCAGGATGCGCAGCTTGGCGACCTGGTAGGTCTGCCGGAACAGCGCGACCTCGTTGATGGCGTGATGCAGATGCACGGCGCCGTGGATGTCGGTGGCGCGCATCAACAGCGGATTGATCAGCGACTCCCGCGCGGCGGCAAGCCGGGTCCGCAGATCATGCGTCGAATATTCGTTCATCAGGAAGCCGACGGTGCCGCGGTGCATGCCGTAGATCGGCTTGCCGCTGCGCATGTTGGCGTGCAGCGTCTGCAGCATCAAACCGTCGCCGCCGAGCGCGACCACGACGTCGGCATCCGCGGGTAGATGGTTGCCGTACATTTCCGTCAGCTGCTCGAGCGCCGACTGCGCTTCCACGCTCGCGCTGGCGACGAAGGCGATCTTGTCATACCGCTTGGAGCTGGCCATTCGCTCACGAACTCGTTTGGCACGGAACACGCCGCGCTCGTCTATACATCCCGGGCGGCCTTGTCGAGATGGTCCGGGAACGGACCGCAACCACGCCGGCGCCGCCAAACTAGCGCAGTTTGCTGCTGGATTGAGTAAATCGGGGCGCAGGGAGTGAACGATATGGCTAACAGTCTTGCGACACGGTTCGCCGCGGCGTTGCTGGTGGCCTGCCTTGCGACCGCGGCGCGAGCCGACGATGACGTCCCGCAGCCATCGCCGTCGCCGAGCGCGCAGGCCCCAAGCGGCCAGAACCCAAGCGGCCAGAACCCAGGTGGTCAGAACCCGAGCGGCCAGAAGGGGCGGGCAGGGCGCGGCGGCGAGGCTGGCGCCGGCGCCAACGCTGCGGCCAGCGGCTCGACCGCCGAGCAGCACCGCCTGCCGCCGGACTCCACGACCAAGCAATCGGTCGCGCTGCCTTCCCGCACGCTGAACTTCAGCGCGACCGCGGGTTCGATCCGCGTGTTCGACGACAAGGGCGAGCCGCTCGCCGACATCGCCTATACATCCTACCAGCTCGACGGCGCCGAGAAGGCGAACCGGCCGGTGACCTTCCTGTTCAACGGCGGTCCGGGCTCCGCGTCGGCCTGGCTGCAATTCGGCAATGTCGGGCCGTGGCGGCTGCCGTTCGATGGCGCGGTGTCCTCGGCCGCGCCCGAGCTGCAGGCCAATGCCGACACCTGGCTCGATTTCACCGATCTCGTCTTCATCGATCCCGTCGGCACCGGCTACAGCCGCTTTGTCACGACGTCGGAGGAGGCGCGCAAGCGCTTCTTTACCGTCGACGGCGACGCCAATTCGGTCGCGCTGGTGATCCGCCGCTGGCTGGAGAAATACGACCGGCTGACCTCGCCGAAATATCTCGTCGGCGAAAGCTATGGCGGCATTCGCGGGCCCAAGGTGGTGCGCAATCTGCAAATGCAGCAGGGCGTCGGCGTCCGCGGCCTGGTGCTGATCTCGCCGGTGCTCGATTTCCGCGAATATACCGGCTCCAGCCTCCTGCAATATGTCGCAAGCCTGCCGACCATGGCGGCGGTCGCGCGACAGGCAAAGGGTCCGGTGACGCGCGAGGATCTCGCCGACGTCGAGAGTTACGCGCGCGGCGATTTCCTGCTCGACCTCGTCAAGGGTCAGGCCGACACTGAGGCCACCACGCGGCTCGCCGACAAGGTCGCAAGCCTGACCGGAATCGATCAGGCGGTGAGCCGCCGGCTCGCCGGCCGTTTCGACATCGGCGAATTCCGCCGCGAGTTCGATCGCAAGAACGGCAAGGTGACCGGCCGCTACGACGCCTCCATCGAAGGCTTCGATCCCTATCCGGATTCCAGCTATTTCCGCTTCAACGATCCGTCCGGCGATCCGCTGATGGCGCCTTTGACCAGCGCCGCCGTCGACCTCACCACGCGCAAGCTGAACTGGCGGCCGGACGGCTCCTATCATCTGCTCAGCGAAAGCGTGAACAAGGCCTGGGAGTTCGGTCACGGCATCAGTCCGGCGGAGTCGGTGACGCAGCTTCGCCAGGCGCTGGCGCTCGACCCCAACCTGAAACTCCTGGTCGGCCACGGCCTGTTTGATCTCGCCACGCCGTACTTCGCCTCGAAGATCATCCTCGATCAGTTGCCGGCCTTCGCGGGCCCGGGCCGCACCAGGCTCGCGGTCTATCCCGGCGGCCACATGTTCTACTCCCGCGACGGCTCGCGCCAGGCGTTCCGCAAGGAGGTCGAGGCGCTGATGAGGTAAGGGGATGTGGCGGTGTGGGTTGCGCCGTCGCTGCAAATACGGTCGTCGTCCTGGCGAAGGCCAGGACCTATAACCACCAAATTCGATTGTGAACGGGATCGCGGCCCCGGCGTCGCGCAACAAATTCCGCTTGGGGTAATGGGTCCTGGCTTTCGCCAGGACGACATCGATAGTGTGACACGGCCGACATCCACCTTCGTCATCCCGGCCCCCGTGCGCAATTGCGCACCAGGCCGGAACGACAGCGACATGCTTCGCGCGAAAACGCTTAGCGCTCACGGCTCCACGGGAAGAGGGAGGCCGGGAAATCGGCCGCGTAGCGGTGACCGATCGGCGGGCGGGGCTCTTCTTGCGGAGGATTCCGGTCAGGCTCGACCACCTTCCTGTAAAGATGCCAGGTCGCATGACCAAGCACCGGCAGAGCGACGCAGAGACCGACGAAGAATGGCAGTGAGCCCACCGCCAGCAATACCGCAACGATCAATCCCCACGCGGCCATCTCAATTGGATTCATCATCACGGCCCGTATCGAGGTGCGGATCGCATCGATCGCGGTCGCGTGACGGTCGAGCATCAGTGGAAATGACACGACGCTGACGCATAGGGCAACCAAGGCGAAAAGGAAGCCGACGCCGCATCCGACGATGATGAGCGACCAGCCTTCGGGCGTCGTCAACACGCGCTTTGCGAAATCAGGGATGCTCGCAGCCGGCGCATAGCCGAATGTCATGATGTAGATCGCGTCCGCGGTGGCGATCCAGACCCCGAACAGAACGAACAGAAGAACGCCAAGCTCGAACATGGCGCCGAACGACGGCGCGCGCAGCACCTGCATTGCATCCCAGGCTCCTGGCTCCTCTCCGCGTTCGCGCCGTCGGCTCAGTTCGTAGAGGCCGAGCCCGGCGAAAGGACCGATCAGGGCGAAGCCGGCGGCGAGCGGAAACAGCAGCGGCAGCACCGAATAGCCAAGCACAAGTCTGAACAGGACAAGTCCGAGCACGGGATACATCACGCACAGGACGATTGCGTGGGTCGGGATGGCCTTGAAGTCTTCCCAGCCGAGGCGCAACGCGTCGCCCAGGTCGGAAAGGCTGATCTTGCGAACGACGAAGGCGGTAGAGACGCCAAACAATTGCAGCTTGGGTCGTGCGAACACCGTGGTCATGGTTCCGGTCTCCTTGCTTGTGGCCGCAGGGGAACGGAGCGCCATCAACACACGCACATCCGCCTCATGCGCGAAAATCGCGACTGAGTCCGGCAAATCAGATTCAACCAGAAGGAGCTTGCCGGACGACGTCTGTCGCAACCGGTCAAGTAAAACTAGTCCGATGCGCGGCAGAAGCAAGGTGGCGAATGCGGTCGGGAGAATTGTGCAGATGCACAAACGAGGTCTTGCGATGCACCATGCGATTGGGGAGGGCCGATCAGTGTTCGCGGCATCCAATGCATTCCCGCCAACACGCGCCGGACAGCGGCGGGCATGACTCCTCTATTGACGTCTGGCTCGATGGGTACCATGTTGATGCTTGACGCCCCCAGCTCCGATGAGGTTGCGGCCGTGACGTTGAGTTTTTGTCATGTCCCAGCATCGCGACCGGCAGAATGGGCGAGGCAAAAGCCACGGTGATGGTGAACGTGAGACCATCCCTCTGACGTGAGCTCCGCCCTTTCGTTCGTCTCCGCAGCCTTCGATGGCAAGGAGGAATGAGGGATGGCTGTAGCGATTTTACTGCTCCTGGTTGCCGTCGCCTCGGTGCTGTTCCACCTCTACAGCCCCTGGTGGTGGACCCCGATTGCCTCGAACTGGAGCTATATCGACCACACGATCAACCTGACATTCTGGATCACCGGAGCGGTGTTCTGCGCGGTGATCGTGTTCATGGCCTATTGCGTCCTGCGCTTTCACCACACCGAGGGACGGCGCGCCCACTACAATCCCGAGAACAAGAAGCTCGAATGGTGGCTCAGCATCGGCACCGCGATCGGCGTCGTCGCCATGCTGGCGCCGGGCCTCATCGTCTGGCACCAGTTCGTCACCGTTCCCGCCGACGCGACCGACGTCGAGGTCGTTGGACAACAGTGGATGTGGAGTTATCGGCTTCCGGGAAAGGACGGCCGGCTCGGCACGTCAGACGCGCGCCTGATCAGTTCCGAGAATCCTCTGGGGTTGAATCCTAACGATCCGAACGGGCAGGACGACATCGTCGTGCAAAACGAGGATTTGCATCTGCCGGTCGGGAAGCCGGTGAAGGTGCTGCTCCGCTCGATCGACGTCCTGCATGATTTCTACGTGCCCGAGTTCCGGGCGAAGATGGATATGATCCCTGGCTCGGTGACCTACTACTGGCTCACGCCGACCCGGACCGGAACCTTCGACGTCCTCTGCGCGGAGCTTTGCGGTGCCGCGCACGCACAGATGCGCAGCAAGGTCGTCGTGGAAGAAGAGAAGGAATATCACGCGTGGCTGGACAAGCAGCACACGTTCGCCGCCTTGTCCGGCCAGCGCAACGTCGCGAAGGCCGCGTACAAGACTGGCAGCGAATGAACATGCCGACGAGGATCGGCCGGATGTTCGGCCGGATATGAAGTGAACTCGTCGCTGAGCGGAAGACCAAGGAGGGTATTCCGATGGTCGATATCCCGTTTGATCAGGTCGCAGGCATCCCGCCCGCCGAAGTAGGTGAGGTCGAGCTCTATCATCCGCACAGCTGGTGGACGCGGTACGTCTTTTCGCAAGACGCCAAGGTTATCGCCGTCCAGTACTCGATCACGGCGATGTCGATCGGAATGGTTGCGCTGGTGCTGTCGTGGATGATGCGGCTGCAACTGGGATTTCCCGGCACATTCTCCTTTATCGATGCCAACCAGTACCTTCAGTTCATCACCATGCACGGCATGATCATGGTGATCTACCTGCTCACGGCGTTGTTCCTCGGCGGCTTCGGCAACTACCTCATCCCGCTGATGGTCGGCGCGCGGGACATGGTCTTCCCCTACGTGAACATGCTGAGCTATTGGGTCTACCTGCTCGCGGTGCTGGTGCTGGCCGCGACGTTCTTCGTGCCGGGCGGGCCGACCGGCGCCGGCTGGACGCTTTATCCACCCCAGGCGATTCTCTCCGGTACCCCCGGACAGGACTGGGGCATCGTTCTCATGCTGGCATCGCTGATCCTGTTCATCATCGGCTTCACGATGGGCGGGCTCAATTACGTGGTGACGGTGCTGCAGGCCCGCACCCGCGGCATGACCTTGATGCGCATGCCTTTGACGGTGTGGGGCATCTTCACCGCCACCGTGATGGCGCTGCTGGCGTTCCCGGCGCTGTTCGTGGCCTCGGTGATGCTGTTGCTGGACCGCCTCCTTGGAACCAGTTTCTTCATGCCGACACTGGTCGAGATGGGCCAGCTGACCAAGTATGGCGGCGGCAGCCCGATCCTGTTCCAGCATTTGTTCTGGTTCTTCGGCCATCCCGAGGTCTACATCGTCGCGCTGCCGGCGTTCGGCATCATCTCGGATCTGATCAGTACGCACGCGCGCAAGAACATCTTCGGCTATCGCATGATGGTCTGGGCGATCGTGGCGATCGGGGCGCTGAGCTTCGTTGTGTGGGCGCACCACATGTATGTCAGCGGCATGCACCCGTATTTCGGGTTCTTCTTCGCCACCACGACGCTCATCATCGCGATCCCGACCGCGATCAAGGTCTACAACTGGGTGCTGACGCTTTGGCGCGGCGACATCCATCTCACGGTGCCGATGCTGTTTGCGCTCGGTTTCATCGTCACCTTCGTCAATGGCGGCCTGACGGGGCTGTTCCTCGGCAACGTTGTCGTCGACGTTCCGCTGTCCGATACGATGTTCGTCGTCGCGCACTTCCACATGGTGATGGGGATTGCGCCGATCATGGCCGTGTTCGGCGGGATCTATCATTGGTATCCGAAGGTCACCGGGCGGATGCTCAATGATGCGCTCGGACGCTTCCACTTCTGGGTGACGTTCATCGGGGCCTATGCGGTGTTCTTCCCGATGCACTATCTCGGCCTGCTCGGGATGCCACGCCGCTATCACGACATCGGCGAGACCTCGTTCGTCCCGGCATCCGCCCATGACCTCAATGCGTTCATGAGCGTGGCGGCGCTGATTGTCGGCTTCGCCCAGCTCGTCTTCCTGTTCAATCTGGTCTGGAGCCTGTTCAAGGGAAGAGAGGCGGGCGGCAATCCCTGGGGTGCCACCTCGCTGGAATGGCAGACGCCGGAGACCCCGCCGGGGCACGGCAACTGGAGCAAGGAGCTCCCCGTCGTCTATCGCTGGGCCTATGATTACAGCGTGCCCGGTTCCGCGAGAGACTTCATCCCGCAGAATGAACCGCCGGCCAAGGTGCTGGCCCAGGGAGCCCATCCGTGAGTGCCATCGTCCTGTTCATTGCTACGATTGCAGCGATCGCGGGATGGTGGCTCTCGCAGCAACGGCTGGCCGCCAAGCCGTGGCTGGAGCAGGGCATTGCCGTCGATCTTCGCGGCGATCTCGGCTCTTCAGTGCCGGCGGCGAAAATCGGCCTCGGTGTTTTTCTCGCGGTGGTCGGCTCGCTGTTCGCGCTCCTGATCAGCGCCTACTCGATGCGCACCACCATGGTGGACTGGCGCGAGCTGCCGCTGCCGAGGCTGGTGTGGTTCAACACCGGCGTCCTCGTCATCAGCAGCGTGGCGCTGCAATGGGCGCTGATGGCCGCGCGCCGCGACGACCGTGAGGGCCTGATCGCGGGTCTGTTGGCCGGCGGTGCATCGGCCGTGATGTTCCTGATCGGGCAGCTCGTGGTGTGGCAGCAGCTCAACATCGCCGGCTATGTCATGGCGTCGAATCCGGCCAATTCCTTCTTCTATCTGATCACCGCGCTCCACGGGCTGCACGTGACCGGCGGCCTGGTGGCGCTCGGCAGAGCGACCGTAAAACTGTGGCGCGGCGCGCCGATGACGCAGATGCGCCTGAGCGTCGAGCTTTGTACCATCTACTGGCATTTCCTGTTGCTAGTGTGGCTGGTCCTGCTCGGTCTGCTGACGGGCTGGACCGACAATTTCGTCGACATCTGTCGCCAGTTGCTCACCTAGCGAGGCAGGAAGCGATGACAGAAACCACACTCGCAACCCCCAAGGCGCTGCCCGGAACGATACCCGGATTGCGCGGCATCGCCGCCGACTGGGCCTCGGACCAGCGCGCGTTCAAGAACGTGTCCTGGGGGAAGGCCATGATGTGGATCTTCCTTCTGAGCGACACCTTCATCTTCAGCTGCTTCCTGCTGTCGTACATGACGGCGCGAATGTCGACGACCGTGCCGTGGCCCAACCCCAGCGAAGTATTCGCGCTCAATATCGGCGGCCAGCACATCCCGCTCATCCTGATCGCGATCATGACCTTCATCCTGATCAGCAGCAGCGGGACGATGGCGATGGCCGTCAACTTCGGTTACCGCCGGGATCGCGTCAAAACGGCCGCCTTGATGCTGGCCACCGCGGCATTCGGCGCGACGTTCGTCGGAATGCAGGCCTTCGAATGGACCAAGCTGATCATGGAGGGCGTGCGGCCCTGGGGCAACCCGTGGGGCGCACCGCAATTTGGCGCTTCCTTCTTCATGATCACCGGCTTCCACGGCACCCACGTGACCATCGGCGTGATCTTCCTGATCGCCATCGCGCGAAAGGTTTGGCGGGGAGACTTCGACGTCGAGCGGCGCGGCTTTTTCACGAGCCGCAAGGGCTACTACGAGATCGTCGAAATCATGGGCCTGTACTGGCATTTCGTCGATCTGGTCTGGGTGTTCATCTTTGCCTTCTTTTATCTCTGGTGAGGTCGCGCATGACAGAAGCAGCGGTACATGTGGAAGGGCAGGCAGCACAGCATGCGCTACACAGCTATGTGCATGGCGCGGTGGCATCGGGCGCCGCGCATGCAGAGGGCCAGCAGCACCCGATCAAGCTCTATCTCGTGGTCTGGGGATGGTTGTTCGTGCTCAGCACCTGCTCCTATCTCGTCGACTATTTTGGTATCCACGGCCACCTGCGATGGTCGCTGATCCTGCTGTTCATGGTGCTGAAGGCCGGCCTGATCGTCGCTGTATTCATGCACATGGCCTGGGAGCGGTTGGCGTTGGCCTACGCCATCCTGTTGCCGCCGGTGCTGGTGCTGGTTTTTGTCGGGATCATGATGTTCGAATCCGACTATACGCATCTGCTTCGGGTGATGTTCTTCGCGTCAGCAAGCTAAGAATGGGACGGCCATGACCGCGTGGGTCATGGTGGACAAGGCAAGGCGTCCTGAAGGCGGGGGACTCGCCACATCGTCCGGAACCCTGCGATGCAGGCCTTTGGCCGATGGTTTTTTCGAACCGACGAGGAATTAGTCTCGTGCAAATCAATCGTTCAATTCTTCGCCGGAGCTATGCCAACATCGGAGACTACGTCGCACTGACGAAACCGCGCGTGATGTCGCTGGTCGTCTTTACCGCACTGGTCGGTCTCATGGTCGCACCAGGCGGCATCGATCCCTTCACCGGTTTCGCTGCTCTTCTCTGCATAGCCGCGGGAGCTGGCGCCGCAGCTGCGCTCAATATGTGGTACGACGCCGACATCGATGCGGTGATGGCGCGTACCGCCATCCGTCCAATTCCCAGCGGCCGCGTATCGCGCCCGGAAGCATTGGCCTTCGGATTGATGCTCGGCACGTGCGCCGTCCTGGCTCTCGGCACCTTGCTGAACATGGCCGCTGCTGCGCTGCTTGCTTTCACTATCTTCTTCTACGTCGTCGTCTACACGATGTGGCTCAAACGCCGAACGCCGCAGAATATCGTTATTGGCGGTGCCGCCGGCGCGCTACCTCCGGTGATTGGCTGGGCTGCGGTCACGGGACATGTTGGGCTCGAGCCGCTCATCCTGTTTCTGATCATCTTCCTCTGGACGCCACCCCACTTCTGGGCACTGTCGCTCAATCTTGCTGGAGAATATGCCCGTGCCGGTGTGCCGATGTTGCCGGTCGTGGCTGGCAAGACCGAGACAAAGCGCCAGATCCTTCTCTATTGCGTGCTCTTGGTTCCGATCTCACTGCTGCCTTGTGCGCTGGGGTTCGCGGGAGCCGCCTACGGTGCGGCCGCGGCGACTCTGGGAGCGATCATGATTTTTCTCGCATGGCAATTGCGCCGGAGCGACGACAAGGAAAGGCGGCCTGCTCGTCGCTTGTTCGTGTTTTCGATGCTCTATCTGGTCCTGCTTTTTGGGGGGCTGCTGATGAATGCTGCACCCTACACTCAGTCCCACTGACTGGACGCATTCGAAGCGACAGTCGCTGGCCAGTATTCTGAAAAAAGCGAATATTGTCGCCGAGCGGGCTTGCCCCGTCGGGCAGCTTAGTGATTGAATTTCACGGGGCTCCCGCCAGGGACGGCCCTAGCGCTCGTCCCGCATATATGGACTTCGCTGGGAGACGAGCCTCAAGTCTTGGTCTGCCGACATCGTCTGGAGCCCGTGCATATGTGGCCCGCTCGTCGGGTTGCCCAACAGGATCCAGGCGATGGCGCCCGTGGCCAGCATTCCGCCGCAAATAACCAAAAGGTCCCGCCTCATCGCGCGTCCTCCGTATGCGGCCATTTCCAAGCATAAATCAGGCCAATCTATTCGGGCCCGGGTAGGTGCGGCGCACAGGATAGCGTTGGACAAGTAGGACAGGCTCGCCCTAAGCTTCGCCCGTTGCAGCAACCAGGCGCGGTTCAAGAATGGACTGGTCCTACTATCTCGGGGGCACTGCTATTGTCCTGCTCCTTCTTGCCTATCGGCTGCATGGCGGGCTGTTTAGGAAGAATTCACTGCGGGACGAGAAACTAAATCGACTGATAGATGAACGCATCGGACGCTTGGACCTGAAGCGCCGCAACGATTGAACCGCCCTGAAGCGGAACCTCGAGGCCAACGCAACGCCACTCTCCGGAATCATCCTCACGGCGACGGCAGAGCTACCTTGGTCTCCCGAGATGACCATCTCGGCAGATGATGCTTTTTTGTGATTTGAAAAGAGCTATTTGAGCAATCGAATGAAAGTCTGGGTCTATACCGACACAAGCAAGCCCGTTGGCGAGCCGGAGCATCTGAAGATTTTCGCGACCAATGACGCCGCGCAGTCGTGGTTCAAGCGAAACGTCCCGGGGGGCGCCGCATTTGCTTACGAGATTATTCTGGGGCCACGTTACCTCGCCAAGACGCTCCTCGTGCTGTCCGTCCTGCTTCTTGGCATCGCCGATCTCTACACCACCAACACGATCCTGAATCTCGGCCTCGGCGAGTTGAACCCGTTCATGCATGTCGCTCAGACATGGCTCGGCCCGTGGTGGCTTATCCCGAAGCTCGGTTTGACCTATTTCATGATGTGGCTGCTCTGGCGCAGCAACAACCCCTACAATATCGCGATCGTGGCGGCGTTTTGCTGCACGCCCGTACTCAATAATCTTCTGATCATCGCAAGCACGAAGTAGCGAGGAACACCAGTGGTGCCTCCGCCAGGGCAGGCGCGAGACATCGCTGGCTTCGCATCGGCTCGCCCGCTGCGGCGATTACTGGCAGTAGTCCCAGAATCCTTGCGTGCGGGACGGATCGGTATAGTACCAGCACATGCCGGGCGCCGGCGCAGCACCGGCCCACGCCGCGGCCGTTGCCGCCGTCACGACCCCGATGGCTGCGCCGGCCGCGATTGCGCCGCCCCGCGGCCAGTAATACCGGCCCGGACGCGCCCATCCGCCGCCTCCCACCACCGTCCGGCCGCGAACCGCGACGTTGCCGCGCGGCCCGACGACTGCGGTGCGGCCGCGATAGGCGCCACCGCGCGGCCCAACGGCTGCGCCGCCACGGTGAACGACGGCACCTCCGCGCGGACCGACCGCTGCGCCGCCACGGCGGCCGGCCGCGCGGACTGCAACGACGTCGGATGATTGCGCGGCGTGATTACCGATCGGCATCGCGCCGAGCAGCGTTGCAGACGCCGATTCAACCGGCATCGCCGCAATGATCGAGGCGGTGAGGATGGACGCTGCAAGCCTCGTTGTACGCATCAAGTCAAGCATCGATGTATCTCCTGTTGAATTCGGTTACGTCCACCGATCGATCCGGTGGGCGCGGCACTGTCCTCCGTCGATCAATCCGCTGCCGCACTCGATGCCGTCCGAGCTCGAAAAGACGAGACTGCCCGAGAGATGACTGCTGGACATCTGGGTCGCGTCAAGGCCCGCGCCGCGAACGGCGTCGCTCAGATCTTCAATTCTCGAGATGGGAAGGCGCGTCCAAACCTCGGCAGGCAGCATGTCGCGCCTCACTTGAACGGAAGCCGCCCGGCATCGGCGCGACGGCCTCATTGCACGTTCTCATCCTACGCGCTCCGTCGCGACGTTACAACCTTGGCCAGTCGCGTTGAGCGGTTTGGCCGCGGCGATCTGTCTCAGCCGTAGGTCTCCACGATGAAGTCGATCAGCGCGCGCAGCTTCGGCGTCATCTTGCGATGCTTCGGCCACAGGATCTGGCGCGCGCGGCTCTGCGTCGTGTAGTTCGGCAGCAGGACCTGCAGCCGTCCCGCGGCGATATCGTCGGCCAGCAGCTCGTCGCGCATCAGCACGATGCCGGCGCCCGCCAGCGCCGCGTAACGGATGCCGAATGCGCTGTTGATGAAGAGGCGGCTCGCGACATCGACATGCACTTCGCCCTCCGGCCCCGAGAATGTCCATCGTTGCCCGTCCGACCAGCCGGGGTAGCGCAGGCATTCATGGCGGGCGAGATCCGCCGGATGGGTCGGCGTGCCGCGTTCGGCGAGATAGCTTGGCGCTGCGCAAACCACGCCGGTATAGGGCGACAGCGAGCGCGACATCATGGTGGAGTCGGTCAGCGTGCCGACCCGGATCGCTGCATCCAGCCCTTCCTCGAGCAGATCGACCATCCTGTCGCTGAGGATGAGGTCGACCGAGACTTCCGGATATTTCTTCATGAAGCGGACCAGCGCGGGCGCCAGGCTGTACGACCCGAAGGCGACCGAGGTCGCGACCCGGAGCTTGCCGCGCGGCGCGCTCAGGGCCTCCTCGACCAGCGCATCGCCGGCCTCGGCCTGTTCAAGCAATTGCTTGCAGTGATCGAGATAGCTGCGGCCGAGCTCGGTGAGGCCCTGCCGCCGGGTCGACCGGTTGATCAATTGCGAGCCGAGCCGGTCCTCGAGAAAGCGGATATGCTTGCCGATCATGGTCGGCGACATCCGCAACTCCTTGGCCGCCGCGGTGAAGGAGCCGAGATCGGCGACGCGGGCGAACACGGACATGCTGGTCAGTCGATCCATGATTATAAACCAATGGTTGTTTCACTGCGCATCAAGGCGCTACTTATAGGGTGCCGGAACTATATTTATTACCACAAGTGAGCAATCGGCGCGATGATCCGTCCGATTGCTTCGAAATGCTGCCGATTTCGCCCGGAGGGACGCAATCCCGCCGGAGCCTGAACCAGACAGGAGTGTCACGATGCCCTTCCAGATCACGATCAACGGGACCAGTCATTCGGTCGACGCCGACGGCGACACGCCGCTGCTCTGGGTGCTGCGCGACGTGCTCGGCATGACCGGCACCAAGTTCGGCTGCGGCATGGCGCTGTGCGGCGCCTGCACGGTGCATCTCGACGACACGGCGGTGCGCTCCTGCATCACGACCATCGACAGCATCGGCGACTCCAGGATCACGACCATCGAGGCGGTCGGCATGACGCCGGCGGGCAAGAAGATCCAGGATGCCTGGCTCGCGCATGAGGTGCCGCAATGCGGTTACTGCCAGTCGGGGCAGATCATGTCGGCCTCCGCGCTGCTCGCGGGCAAGCCGAAGCCGACCGATGCCGATATCGATGAAGCGATGTCGGGCAATATCTGCCGCTGCGGCACCTATGTGCGCATTCGCGAAGCCATCAAGCAAGCCGCGCAGTCGGGAGGTTGAGCCATGACGCTGATCGACAATCTGTCCGAGCGCGCTGCCGACCTGTCGCGGCGCAATTTCCTCCGCGCCGGCGCGATCGCGGGCGGCGGTCTGCTGCTCAGCGTGAGCTTGCCGTTCGCGGGCCGCGAGAGCGAGGCGGCGGCCGCCGACGGCTTCGCGCCGAACGCCTTCGTCCGGATCGGCGGTGACGGCAAGGTGGTGCTGACCATGCCCTATGTCGAGATGGGGCAGGGCACCTACACCTCGATCCCGATGCTGATCGCCGAGGAGCTCGAGATCGGCCTGACGCAGGTCCGGCTCGAACACGCGCCGCCGAGCGACAAGCTCTACGCCAACCCGCTGCTCGGCGTGCAGGCCACCGGCAATTCGAACGCAATGCGCGGCGCCTGGCAGCCGATGCGCAAAGCCGGCGCCACCGCGAAGGCGATGCTGGTCGCGGCCGCAGCGAAGCGCTGGAACGTCGAGCCGGGGACATGCCGCGCCGAGAACGGCGAGGTGCATCATGCAGCCTCGGGACGCAAGCTGGGTTACGGCGAACTGGCGACTGACGCGGCGCAGATGCCGGTGCCGGAGAATGTCACGCTGAAGAGCCCGTCCGAGTTCAAGCTGATCGGCACGCCGGCCAAGCGGCTCGATACGCCCTCCAAGATCAACGGCACGGCGGTCTACGGCATCGACGCGCGGCCGCCCGGGGTGAAGGTCGCGACGCTGGCGCAGTCGCCGGTGTTCGGCGGGCGGGTGAAACGCGTCGATGATGCGGCGGCAAAAGCCGTCAACGGCGTGCGCCAGATCGTGACGCTCGACGATGCCGTCGCGGTGGTGGCCGACCACATGGGGGCGGCGAAGAAGGGTCTGGCGGCGCTCACGATCGAGTGGGACGAGGGCCCTCACGCCAAGCTCGCCACATCGGACATCGCGCGCGAGCTCGAAGCAGCCACCACCAAGCCGGGCACGGTCGCGCAAAATATCGGCGACGCCGACAAGGCGATGGCGGGCGCGGCGACGAAAGTCGAGGCGACCTATCAACTGCCGTTCCTCGCCCATGCGACGATGGAGCCGATGAACTGCACCGTGCACGTGCGTTCCGACGGTTGCGAGATCTGGGTCGGCAGCCAGGCGCTCTCGCGTGCGCAGGCGGTGGCCGCGAAGGTGCTGAACATGCCACCGGAGAAGGTGGTGGTGCACAATCATCTGCTCGGCGGCGGCTTCGGCCGCAGGCTCGAGGTCGATGGCGTCATTCGCGCGGTGCAGATCGCCAAGCAGGTCGACGCGCCGGTCAAGGTGGTATGGACCCGCGAGGAGGACATCCAGCACGACATGTACCGGCCGTACTGGTGCGACCGGATTGCGGTCGGCCTCGATGCGTCCGGCAAGCCGGTCGCCTGGAACAACCGCTTCGCCGGCTCGTCGGTGCTGGCGCGATGGGCGCCGCCGGCGTTCCGCAACGGGCTCGATCCCGACACGACCGAGGGCGCGATCGATCTCGTCTATGACATCCCCAACTTCCACGTCGAATATGTCCGGGTCGAACCGCCGGGCATTCCGACCGCGTTCTGGCGCAGCGTCGGGCCCTCGCACAACGTGTTCGTCACCGAAAGCGTGGTCGACGAGCTGGCTGCGGCGGCGAAGCAGGATCCGGTCGACTACCGCCGCGCGCTGCTCGGCAAGTCGCCGCGCGCCAAGGCGGCGCTCGAGCTCGCGGCGGCCAAGGCAGGCTGGGGCGGCAAGCTGCCGGCCGGGCGCGGACGCGGCGTGTCGCTGCAATTCGTGTTCGGCAGCTACCTCGCGCAGGTCGCCGAGGTCGAGGTCGCCAAGGACGGCTCGGTCCGTGTCCACCGCGTCGTCTGTGCGATGGATTGCGGCACCGTGGTCAATCCCGACACGGTGCAGGCGCAGCTCCAGAGTGGCATCAATTTCGGCGTCACCGCCGCGCTCTACGGCGAGATCACGCTCAAGGACGGCCGCGTCGAGCAGAGCAATTTCGACAGCTACCAGATGCTGCGCATCGATCAGGCCCCGGCGATCGAGGTCCATATCGTGCCGAGCACCGAGCCGCCCGGCGGCATGGGCGAGACCGGAACCTCGGGCATCGTGCCGGCGATCAGCAACGCGATCTTCGCGGCGACCGGCAAACGGCTGCGCAAGATGCCGGTCGATCCGGCGACCTTGAAGCAGACCTAGGGGCGAGTGAGAGGCTCCCCCCTGGTGCTGGCGCGATCGTGAAGCCGGACGGATTTGCGCCGTGCGTTGATCCGTGCGAGAAGCGGGCATGCATCTGAGGCGGCTCGCCAATCTCTCGATTCTGTTGCTCGTCGCGGCCGGGCTGTTGGTCGCGCCCGTGGCGCCGGCATTTGCCCGGATGATGCCGGATGCCTCGGCCGCTGTGATGCAGGCGATGCCGGACGACCAAGCCATGTCTGGACAGGCGATGTCCGAGCAGGCGATGGCCGACGACATGCCGTGCTGTCCGGACCCGGGCAAGAGCAAGGGCTGCGACGACTGTCCGTTCCTCGCGCTCTGCATGTTGAGCGTTTCGCTGCCGGTGCCCGCCGGCGCCATGTCGCTGGTCGAGCGCGATCCGCTGCGTAGCCGGATCGCCGCCTATGACGACCGTCTGCTCGACGGCCTTGGCGCCAAACCTCCCGACCATCCGCCTCGAACCACCGTCTGACGGGCGCGCCAGCGCCTGATCGCTGACGCGTGCGCCAATGGCGCGCGTGCCTTTGCATGCCGCTCACGCGGTTCATCAGACGTATCGAGGATCATCACCATGAAGTCTTTCCACCTGGCGCGCGCCACTGCCGCCGCGCTGATCGGCGTTGCCGTGATGGGCATGTCTGCCCACGCCGAGATCAAGAACTACGAATTCCAGCTGGTGCAGCCGACGGTCAAGGCGGGTGCCGATCGCATCGTCGCGGTGCGGCTGGTCGACAAGACGAGCGGGAAAGCCGTGCCCGACGCGGTCATCTTCTCGACCTGGCTCGACATGGCACCCGACGGCATGCAGGAGATGGCTACCAAGGTGACGCCGATGCCGGGCACCGAACCCGGCACCTACCGGTTCAAGGCGACCTTCGGCATGGCCGGCCGCTGGCAATTGTCGCTTGGCGCCAAGGTGCAGGGCGAGACCGGCGCGGTCGAGAACAAGCTCGTCGTCACGGCCGAGCAATGAGCCGCCTTGCCTGGGCCGGCGCTGCCGCTGCGATCGCCGCAGCGGCAGGCGCCGCATGGATCGGCCGCGACCTGCCGCCGCGGCCGGCGATCGCTGCGATCGTCGCCCTCGCGCGGGCGGCGGAGACTACTGCGCCGCTCTACTACCGCGATCCCGACGGCAAGTCGCTCTATTCGGCGACACCCAAGAAGACGCCTGACGGGCGCGACTATCTGCCGGTGTTTGCCGATGACGAGGGCGGTGCCGGCGGGCCCGGGCAATCGGCAGACGTGAGCGCGCCTGCCGCGAGAGGCGAGCGCAAGGTCAAATACTATCGCAATCCCATGGGACTTCCCGACACCTCGCCGGTGCCGAAGAAGGACTCCATGGGGATGGATTACATCGCCGTCTATGACGGCGATGACAGCGACGACGGGTCGATCACGCTGTCGCCCGGCAGGATCCAGCGCAGCGGCGTCAAGTCCGAGCCCGCGCAGATGCGCCGAATCCGCACGCTGGTCCGTGCACCCGGCACGATCCAGCTCGACGAACGGCGGGTGTCGGTGATTGCAATGCGCGCCGAGAGCTATGTGCAGAAAGTCGCCGACGTCACGACCGGCAGCCGTGTGACGAAGGGCCAGCCGTTGATGGAGATCTACAGCCCGGCAATATCGTCCGCTGCGGCCGAATATGTCGCGACCATCACGTCGAAGGCGACTGCGAACGTCGAGCCCTACGGGCGCGGCTCCAAGCAGCGGCTGACCAATCTCGACGTTCCCGAACCCGTCATCGCCGAGATGGAGAAGAGCCGGACGGTTCCGATCGCGATCCAGTGGCTGTCGCCGCGCGACGGCATCGTGCTGCAGCGCGCCGCCATCGAGGGCATGCGCGCGCAGCAAGGCGACGTGCTGTTTCGGATTGCCGACGTCTCTGTCGTGTGGGCGTTGGTCGACGTTGCCGAGCGCGATCTCGGCAATATCGTGGTCGGGCAGACCGTGACCGTGCGGGCGCGCAGCTATCCCGGCCGCAGTTTCGTCGGCCGGATCAGCGTGATCTATCCGCAGGTCAACAAGGAGACGCGCACCGCCCGGGTGCGGATCGAATTGCAGAATGCCGACCTCGCGCTGCTGCCGGACATGTATGTCGACGCCGAGATCGACACCGGCAGCCCGGCGCCGGTACTTACGGTAGCTGATAATTCCATCCTCGACACCGGAAGCCGCCAGAGCGTGCTGATCGACCGCGGCAACGGGCGGTTCGAGCCGCGTGAGGTCAGGCTCGGGCGGCGTGGCGACGGCTATGTCGAAATCCGCGACGGCATCGCCGAAGGCGATGCGGTCGTGACATCAGCGACGTTTCTGATCGATGCCGAAAGCAACCTGAAGGCGGCGATCAAGGGCTTCGCCGAGGCGGGTGCTGCCCCGGCGGGCGAGGGCGACAAGACGGGGGACCGGCGATGATTGCCCGTGTCATCGCTTGGTCGGCGCGCAACCTGCTGCTGGTGCTGTTCGGCACCGGCTTTGCGGCAGCCGCGGGCCTTTACGCGCTGCTGCATCTGCCGCTCGATGCGATCCCCGATCTCTCCGACACCCAGGTCATCGTCTACACCGAATATCCCGGCCAGGCGCCGCAGGTGATCGAGGACCAGGTCACCTATCCCCTGACCACGGCGATGCTGACGGTGCCGAAGTCGAAGGTCGTGCGCGGCTTCTCGTTCTTCGGCGTCTCCTTCGTCTATGTCATCTTCGAGGACGGCACGGACATCTACTGGGCGCGCTCGCGGGTGCTCGAATTCCTCAACGGCGCGGCGTCGCGGCTGCCGGCCGGTGTCTCGCCGACCATCGGGCCCGATGCGACCGGGGTCGGCTGGGTCTACCAGTATGCCGTGATGTCGAAAGAGCTGAACCTTGCCGACACCCGCACGATCCAGGACTGGAACCTGAAATTCGCGCTTGCCAGGGCGGAAGGCGTGGCCGAGGTCGCCAGCGTCGGCGGCTTCGTCAAGCAGTACAATGTGATCCTCGATCCGCAGCGGATGCGCGATCGCGGCATCACCATGCAGCGGATGCGCGACGCGATTCGTGCCAGCAACGCCGATGTCGGCGGCCGCACCGTCGAGCTCTCCGAGTTCGAATATGTCATCCGCGGCAAGGGCTATCTGAAGGACATCAACGATCTCGGCAATATCGTGCTGAAAACCGACAGCGGAACGCCGGTGCTGCTGCGCGACGTCGCCCGCGTCGAGCTCGGCCCCGACGAGCGGCGCGGCATCGCTGAACTGAACGGCGAGGGCGAGGTCGCGAGCGGCATCGTGCTGCAACGCTTCGGCGTCAACGCGCTCGACGTGATCGAGAGCGTCAAGAAACGTTTCAGGGAGATCGCGACCAGCCTGCCGAAATCGGTCGAGATCGTGCCGGTTTATGACCGCTCCAATCTGATCTATGCGGCGATCGACACGCTGAAGCGGACGTTGCTGGAGGAGAGCGTGGTGGTCGCGCTGGTCTGCATCGTGTTCCTGCTGCATGTCCGCAGCGCGCTGGTCGCGATCCTGATGCTGCCGGTCGGCGTCTTGATGGCATTCGGCGCGATGAAGCTGCTCGGCATCGGCTCCAACATCATGAGCCTCGGCGGCATCGCGATCGCGATCGGCGCCATGATCGATGCGGCGATCGTGATGATCGAGAACGCGCACAAGCACCTGGAGCGCGCCGAGCCCGGCAGGTCGCGGGTCGCGATCCTGATCGAGGCCGCGGCGGAGGTGGGGCCGGCGCTGTTCTTCAGCCTGCTGATCATCACCGTGTCCTTCATGCCGATCTTCACGCTGGAATCGCAGGAGGGGCGGCTGTTCTCGCCGCTTGCGTTCACCAAGACGTTCGCGATGGCGGCGGCGGCGCTGTTGTCCGTGACGCTGGTGCCGGCGCTGATGGTGATCTTCGTCCGCGGCAGGATCGTTCCCGAGCACAGAAATCCGATCAATCGCTTTCTGATCTGGATCTACCGTCCGGTCATCCACGGCGTGTTGCGGGCGAAGACGCTGGTGATCCTGCTGGCGCTCGGTGCCGTCGCCGTCTCGATCTGGCCGGCCCGGCAGCTCGGCACCGAGTTCATGCCCGACCTCAATGAGGGCACGCTGCTCTATATGCCGACCACGCTGCCGGGGATTTCGGTGACCAAGGCGGCCGAGCTGTTGCAGATGCAGGACCGCATCATCCGCAGCTTTCCGGAAGTCGCTTCGGTCTACGGCAAGGCCGGCCGCGCCGCGACCGCAACCGATCCGGCGCCGTCGGAGATGTTCGAGACCATCATCAATCTGAAGCCGAAAGCGCAATGGCGCGCTGGCCTCACGCTCGACCGCCTGATCGCCGAGATGGACAAGGCGCTGCAATTCCCCGGCGTCTCCAACGCCTGGACCATGCCGATCAAGGCGCGCATCGACATGCTCTCGACCGGGATCAGGACGCCGGTCGGCGTCAAGGTGATCGGTCCCGATCTTGCCGTGATCGACAAGCTCGCCCGCCAGGTCGAGCAGGTGGTGAGGGGTGTGCCCGGCACCTCGTCGGCCTATGCCGAGCGCAGCCTCGGCGGCTATTATCTCGAGATCACGCCGAAGCGTGAGGCCTTGTCGCGCTACGGGATCGCCGTGCAGGACGTGCAGGACACCATCGCGACCGCGCTCGGCGGGCAGAGCGTGACGACGACGGTCGAGGGACGCCAGCGCTTCACCGTCAACATGCGCTATCCGCGCGATTTGCGCGACAATCCGGGCGCGATCGCCAGCGACATCCTGGTGCCGATGCCGGCGGGCGGCGCGGTGCCGCTCGGCGAGGTCGCCGACATCGCGCCGGCGCGCGGGCCGACCACGATCCGGACCGAGAACGGGCAACTCGCGACCTACATCTATGTCGACATCCGCGATCGCGATCTCGGCGGCTATGTCGCGGACGCGCAGCGCGCGGTGCAGGCCGGCGTGCAGTTTCCGCCCGGAACCTACGTGGTCTGGAGCGGGCAGTACGAATATCTCGAACGCGCCGCGGCGCGGCTCAGGATCGTGGTGCCGGTGACGCTGTCGATCATCTTCCTGCTACTCTACCTCAATTTCCGCTCGGTGGCGGAGACGATGATCGTGATGCTGTCATTGCCGTTCGCGCTGGTCGGCGGCTTCTGGCTGATGTGGGCGCTCGGCTTCAACCTGTCGGTTGCGGTCGCGGTCGGCTTCATCGCGCTCGCCGGCGTCGCAGCCGAGACCGGCGTCGTGATGCTGATGTATCTCAACCAGGCGCTGGGCGAGATCACCGCGCGTCGCGCTGCCGAGGGACGCACGATCGATCGTGACGATCTCCATCGCGCGATCATCGCGGGCGCGGTCGAGCGCGTCCGGCCGAAGATGATGACGGTGGTCGCCATCATGGCCGGGCTGTTGCCGATCATGTGGAGCACCGGCACCGGCTCGGAGATCATGCAGCGCATCGCGGTGCCCATGATCGGCGGTATGATCTCGTCGACGCTGCTGACGCTGATCGTGATTCCCGCGATCTTCGCCGTCGTGAAGGGATTTGGGCTTGAGGCGTCCGTGCCAGCGAAGGAGCTTGCCCGTGCCGCCGCGCGCTGAAGGCCTCGCGCGTTCGTCATGCAAGGCGAGAGATGTTTCGCGCGACGATGCCCTAGCTCTTCAAGGCTGGACCGATGTAGCGGCTGGTCGGGCGCAGCATGCGGCCCGTGGCCCTCTGCTCCATCGCGTGCGCGAGCCAGCCGACCGCGCGGGCCGTGGCAAAGGTCGGGGTGAACGCATCAGGCGGAATGCCGCAGGCTTCGAGCAGGAGCGCTGCATAGATCTCGAGATTCGGCTGGAGCGTCTTGTCCGGTCTTTGCCGCGCCAGTGCCGCAAGTGCCAGGCGCTCGAACTCGGCGGCAAATCGCAATCGCGCGTTGTCGCCGCCGATGCGGCGCACCGCATCGGCCAGCAGTGCGGCGCGTGGGTCGCCGTTTGGGAAGGCCCGGTTGCCGAATCCGGCCAGCCGTTCGCCGGCGGCGAGCTTTCGGGCAAGCCAGGCCTCGACATCGCCGCTTGCCTGCGCCTCGTCGATCATCGCCAGCGCCGGACCGGGCGCGCCGCCATGCAGAGGACCTTCGAAGGCGCAATAAGCCGCCAGCACCGACGCGGCGAGCGTCGCTCCGGTCGAGATCACGATCCGTGCGGCGAGGGTGGAGGGGCCCAGGCCGTTCTCTGCCGTCACGGCGAAGTAGGTCTTGAGAGCACCGACGAGATCGGGCGAAGCGGCCGTCCCTGCCAGCATCGTCAGAAAATCCGCCGCTGTGGACAGGGCGGGATCGGGCGGCACGGGCGCGAGGCCGCGCCGGTGGCGTATGATGGCGGGCACTCCGACCGCGAGACTGCCTACGATGTCCGCCGCCGTGCTGTCATCCGGCAGTGCGGCAAGGCACCGGCGCGTCGCTTCGCCAGTCGTCGCACCTGCAATGCTCGTCAGCCACGACCCGAGACCCTTGAATGCCCGCTGCCGCGCCGAGCCGAAGTCTGCGACGATGCGCTCCTGCACCAGCCCTGCGTCGCCGAACCCGCCCCACAGCAGTGCCGCGATTCCCTCGTAGCCGAGATCGCGCGCCGCTGCCGCGAGCGGCAGGCCGCGGATCCACAGCTGTGACAGTTGCGCATCGGAATGGCTGAGCACCGTTTCAGCGGCGACCACGCCGTCGAGCCCTATCTTCATGTGCGGTGTTCCTTCAGGCGTTCGTGGCATGGGGCGCATGATGCGGCAAAGCGCGAAAGATTGCCAAGCAGGACAGATCCGGATGATTTTCCGGGGATTGAATGATACCCTATGGGGGTATAGAAGGGTGATGATTGGCAGCGCGGTGATTTATCGTTAGCGTGCGGGCCATCGGAGACGCGAAGCGGGTGTTGGTGCGGTTGACGAGGTCGGGGCGGGTGCGGGCGGGATGTTCCATCATCCTGGCCTATCTGTTTTGCGTGCTCGCGCCGTCCTTCGCACTCGCATTCGGGGCGCCGTTTCCGTGCCTGACCGATGAGGTGCAGCCCGCCGCCGCGGCGCATGTTCACGCGGCGTCAATGCCGATGGTGCATACCGAAGGTGTTGTGCACGATCATGGCGGCATGCATGGGCACCACACGGCCGACAACGCTGCTGCGCCTGCCAAGCATAGCCACGACGGCAAGAGTTCGCCGGGGCCGTGCTGCGCGCTGATGTGCGTGTCGGCGCTGCCGGCCGACCTGCCGTTCGTCGCCGGTCCCTTGCATCCGATCGCGACCCGTCTCGCCGAGGCCTGTCAGGGCCTGCGCAGCGAGGCGCCGGCGCGGCGCTATCGTCCTCCCATCGCCTGATCCTCGCTGACATCGTGGCTGCGCCGCGCGCTCGCGTGCGCATGCCTGTTGCTCATCTGATGATCGGGACAGATCCATGTATTCGCATCTCGGGGCGAGGCTCGCCGCCGTGGCCACCAGGCTTGGCAACAGGCTCGGCTGGCGCGCGCCACCCACATTGCTGCCGCGGATGGCCGCCGCCATCCTCGCATCTGCACCGCTCGCCGGCTGCATGGCCGACGGCCGGCCGGTCGCCGTCGCAGGCGATCCGGCAAATCCGGCGGCGGGGATGGCCGCCGTCGGCTACCGCTCGACGATCGCGCCCTACAGCAGCCTGCGTCCGTCGACGCCGCAGCCCTGGCGCGAGCGCAATGACGGCGTGACGCCGCCGGCCAAGCCGGAACAGTAGGAGGGCGCCATGCGACATCGGATCACTGTGCCGATCCTGCTGCTTGCGTCATCCGCGCTTGCGGGATGCGCGTCGTTCTCGCCCGACACCGGCATGGGGGTCGTCTCCGAGGTGACCGAGCAGGCGATCGGCAAGGACGTCGCCTTCGTTCGCAGCGGAGACGAGGCCGCGACCGTCGACGCCACGGTGAAGCGGCTGCTCGCGCGCAATTTGACGGCGGATGCCGCCGTGCAGGTTGCGCTCTTGAACAACAAGGGGCTGCAGGCCGCCTATAACGAACTGGCGCTGGCGGAGACCGATTACGTCGCCGACAGCCTGCCGCCGAACCCGACCTTCTCGGTCTCCCGCATCAGCGGCAACGGCGCCAGCGAGGTCGAGCGGCAGGTGGTCGGCGACATCCTCGCGCTGGCGACGCTGCCGGCCCGCTCCGAGATCGCGCGCGAGCGCTTCCGCCAGGCGCAGCTCAAGGCCGCGCTCGCCACCTTGCGGCTTGCCGCCGAGGTGCGGCGCAGCCATGTCGCGGCGGTGGCCGCGAACGAGACGGTCGCGCTGCTGACGGATGCGAAGGCGACCGCGGAGTCGACCGCGCAGCTCGCGAAAAAGCTCGGCGAGACCGGCGGCATGAACAAGCTCGACCAGGCCCGCGAGCAGGTGTTCTACGCCGAGATCACCGCCGACCTCGCCAGCGCGCGGCAGAATGCGGCGAGTTCGCGCGAGCGGCTGGCGCGCCTGCTCGGATTGTGGGACGGCGATCTCGGCTTCCGAATCCCCGGCAAGTTGCCATTGCTGCCGAAGCGGCCATTGGAACAGCCGTCGATCGAGATCGCCGCGGTCGGCCATCGCGTCGATCTGCAGATCGCGCGGATGGAAATCGTCGCGCTCGCCAAGGCGCTCGATCTCACCGAGGCGACGCGTTTCGTCACGCTGCTCGATGTCGCCGGCATCGACAAGCGTACGCACGATCCCGAAGCCCCGCCGTTCAGGGAGCGCGGCTTCGACGTCCAGTTCCAGATTCCGATCTTCGACGGCGGCGAGGTGCGCGTGCGCCAGGCGGCGGAGATCTACCGCCAGGCGATGAACCGCCTGACCGAGAAGGCGATCAACGTCCGCTCCGAGGCGCGCGACGCCTACCGCGTCTACCGCTCGACCTACGACATCGCGCGCCATTACCAGCGCGAGGTGCTGCCGTTGCGGCAGATCATCACCGAGGAGATGCAGCTGCGCTTCTCCAGCATGCAGGTCGACGTGTTCGCGCTGCTGACCGAAGCGCGGCAGCGGCTCGCCTCGCTGCGCGCGGCGATCGACGCCAGGCGCGACTTCCTTCTGGCGCAATCCGAGCTGCAGACCGCGATCAACGGCGGCGGCTCGGCCGGCGCAGCATCGACACCGTCTTCCATCGCCTCGGCCGCGCAGCCCGCGGCCGGTGGCGGTCATTGAATGGAGCAGCACATGTTTTCACGACGAGGATTTCTGGGCAGCGCGGCGCTGGTCACGGCAAGCGCGGTCAGCGGCCGCGTCCAGGCCGCCGCCATTCCCGAAGCACCGACCATGGACAAGGCGGTGATGCAGCCGCCGCTGCATCCCGCCAGCGGGCCGGACTACCGGCCGGTCGTCACGCTCAATGGCTGGTCGCTGCCGGGGCGGATGAACGGCGACTGGAAGGAATTCCATCTCGTCGCCGAGCCCGTGGTGCGCGAATTCGCCGACGGCATGAAGGCCAATCTCTGGGGCTATAACGGCCAGGCTCCGGGACCGACCATCGAGGCGGTCGAGGGCGACAAGGTCCGCATCTTCGTCACCAACAAACTGCCGGAGCACACCACGGTGCACTGGCATGGCATGATCGTGCCGTCAGGCATGGACGGCGTGGGCGGGCTCAACCAGCCGCACATCAAGCCGGGCAAGACCTTCGTCTACGAGTTCGAGATGAAGCACAGCGGGACCTTCATGTACCACCCGCATTCCGACGAGATGGTGCAGATGGCGATGGGCATGATGGGCATGTTCATCGTGCACCCGCGCGATCCTGCGTTCCGTCCCGTCGATCGCGATTTCGTCTTCATCATGAGCAGCTACCTGATCGACCCCGGCACCTATCTGCCGAAGGTCAATGAGATGACCGACTTCAACATGTGGACCTGGAACAGCCGCGTCTATCCCGGCATCGATCCGATGCCGATCCGGCTCGGCGACAGGATCCGCGTGCGGATCGGCAACCTGACCATGACCAACCATCCGATCCATGTGCACGGGCATAATTTCGCGGTGACCTGCACCGACGGCGGCTGGGTGCCGGAGAGCGCGCAGTATCCGGAGACCACGACCGACGTGCCGGTCGGCGCGGTCAGGGCGTTCGACATGCTCGCCGACAATCCGGGCGACTGGGCGTTCCACTGCCACAAGTCGCACCACACCATGAACGCGATGGGCCACGACGTCAGAAACTTCATCGGCGTGTCGCGCCAGGATCTGGCCAAGGCGGTCGGCAAGCTCGCGCCCGACGCCATGGTGATGGGATCGACCGGCATGGCGATGGGCAACATGGAGATGCCCGCGCCCGACAACACGCTGCCGATGATGACCGGCACCGGACAATTCGGGCCGATCGAGATGGGCGGCATGTTCACGGTGATGAAGATCCGCGAGGGGCTCGGCCGCGACGATTACGCCGACCCCGGACCGTACAAATATCCGCCGGGCACGGTTGCCTATGAGATCGAGGCGCCCGCCGCCGAGCCCGCGCGCCAGCCGCCGGCGGCGCCCGGGCGAAAAGCCAAGCCATCGATGAAGGGAATGAAGATGTAGCGGATCCAGCCCACTCACCAAACGACAAGCATCAAACACAGAATGGAGAATCCAGTGAAGCAACTCACCAGCATCGGGATCGTGCTGATTGCGCTGTCCGTCACCGCAGTGCCGTCGCGCGGTCACGAGAAGCACGGCCATGAATCCTATTCGGCCGGCGAGCCCGGCGATCCGAGCAAGCCCTCACGCACGGTCGAGGTCGAGATGAAGGAGATGGAGTTCACGCCGTTCCGCATCGAGGTCAAGCGCGGCGAGCAGATCCGCTTCGTGATCCGCAACGCCGGCACCGAGGATCATGAATTCCTGCTCGCGACCACCGAAGAGAATCTGAAGCATGCCGAAGTGATGAAGAAGCATCCGCACATGGAGCATGACGATCCGAACGGCGTTCGCCTCGCACCGAAGAAGAGTGCGGAGATCGTCTGGAAGTTCACCAAGGCCGGAACGTTTGAATATTCCTGCCTGATCCCGGATCACCGCGACTACGGGATGACCGGCCGCGTCATCGTGAAATGAAACCAGCAATGAAAGAAAGCACAACAATGATGAACAGGATGATCCAACTTGCCGGCGCCGGCGCGTTCGCGCTGGCTCTGACCTTGGGCGCGGCGCTCGCGCAGGCCGCCGCGATCAACGGCGAGGTCAAGAAGATCGACGAGGGTGCGGGCAAGATCACGCTCAAACACGGTCCGGCCAAGAGCCTTGGCATGGACGAGCCGATGACGATGGTTTACCGGGTCAAGGATCCGGCGCTGCTGAAGCAGGTCAAGGTCGGCGACAAGGTCCGGTTCGAGGCCCAGGAGGGCGACGGCGGCTACACCGTCACCGCGATCCAGAAGGCGAGGTGAGGGCCCGCATCAGCAGGTTGGGCTGTCGGCTAAACGCAGCCGGCAGCCCTTGAACCCGCGACGCATGATCGCCGGAGCTGTTCCGGATGGATCGGCTTGAATGCGTTGCGCGGCTGGCCTTATCCTGTCGTCTGGAAGGACGAGCCATGAACGATTGCTGCGAGCAGAAGACGACCGAATGCTGCGCACCGCCGCCGCTGACGCTGCCGATCAAGGCTCGCATCCAGGCAGGGGATCGCGATCGCGCGGCCGATTCGTGCGGCTGCTCGGGCGGCGTTCCCGTCTTTGACGGTCTCGATCCGCGCTACAGGCGCGTGCTCTGGACGGTCATCGGCATCAATGGCGCGATGTTCCTGACCGAGATGATCGCGGGTCAGCTTGCCGGATCGCAGGCGCTCAAGGCCGATGCGCTCGACTTCCTTGCCGATACGGTCACCTATGGACTGAGCCTTGCGGTGATCGGCGCCAGCCTGCGTGTGCGCGCCTCCGCCGCGCTGTTGAAGGGCGCGTCGCTGAGCCTGATGGCGCTGTGGGTGTTCGGCTCGACCGTCTACCAGACGTTCGTGCTCGGCGTGCCGAAAGCCGAGGTGATGGGCGCCATCGGCGCGTTGGCACTCGCGGCCAATCTAGGCTCGGTTCTGCTTCTGCTGCCGTACAAGGACGGCGACGCCAATGTCCGCTCGGTCTGGCTCTGCTCGCGCAACGACGCGATCGGAAACCTCATCGTGATGGCGGCCGCTCTCGGCGTGTGGGGATCGGTCTCGGCCTGGCCTGACCTTGCCGTCGCCACCGTGATGGCGACGATATTCCTCACCTCGTCGGTGCAAATCCTGCGGCAGGCATGGGCCGAGTATCGCGAGGCGGCGCTACGCAGCCCGTCAGCGGTGCACGGCTGAGGAAGCCGCAAACGCCCGGTGCTTCCTGCGACAGGCCGCGCCAGGGCGGAAATTTGCCGCGCATTTACCTTAAATCATGACTCCATGGGAACGTCCGTGGCAGCGGCGCGTTGCTGTGCATCATTCGTGCGCACAGAAGGCCCCCTCCATGACAATCAACGCGGCAATACTGATGGCGGCATTGGTGCTATCGGGAACCGTGTTGGCGCAAAGCTCCGGCCCTTCGGCCGGCTCGGCGGTCGGGCAGGCCGCCAACGTGACCACCACCGGCGAGGCGCTGAACAGCGCCAAGAAGACCGGCAACAGCGGGCCGCCGGTCGAGAAGGCCGCGCGTCCGGCCAAGCCGGATGCCGGCGCCGCGGGCAACACAGTGGGGGCGAGTCGCCCGCAAAAGCCCGATCGTCGCCTCGAGCATTATCCGTAATCTCCATCGGTAACGATTATGCTGATCCGTGGGATGGGTGGAGCGAAGCGATACCTATCACCTCTGATCCGCGCGGAAGCAGGATGGGTTTCGCTGCGCTCTAGCCATCCTACGGCGCAGCAAAAAGCCGGCGCAGTCGTTGTGACCACGCCGGCTCGATGCAGGAAGCGGCTGCCTTAACTCAGTAAACCAGGCCGGTGCCCGGGGGCTTCTCCAGCGCTGCGGCGAGCGAGCGATATTCGTCGCTGTTGGTGCCGGCGAGCTGGGCGATGCGGTTCAGGTGGTACTGCGCCTGATCGCGGTTGCCCTGTTCGACCTGCCAGAGGCCGTAATACTGCCAGGTGCGCACGTGGGCCGGGTCGGCCTTCAGCGCGCGCTCGTACCAGATCTGCGAGACCTTGTAGTCGCCGAGCTTGCGATAGGAGTAGCCGATCAGGTTGGCGACGTCGGCGCGATCATCCTGGCCGAGCGCCTTCAGCTGCTCGATCGCGGCGGTATAGTCGTTCTTGTCGTAGATCGTGGTGTAGGCGGCGCGATAGCCGGCCAGGAACTTCTGATCGTCGATCGCGGAGCTCTTGTCCTTCTTCGCCTTCTTGCCCTTGCTGCTGCCGCTATCGGAAGCCGGCGGCGAGGGATTGTCGCTGCCCGCGGCATAGGCCGAGATGACCGGCCCGGAGGCGAGCGTCATCGAGAGCACTGCGAGGCCCAAAAACTTCGTCTTCCTGCTCATTCCTGGTTGCTCCTGATCGTTCCTGATCGTGCTCGGTAATCCTACACCGAAGCCTGATGACTTGAACACCCAAGGGTGCAGAACATTCCCGGCCGATCCCACGATTGCGTGATCCTGCTTTTCCGCCCGAGAGGAGAACATGACAGAGATGTCATGCACATGAATGAAGTCCGTCAGGGTCCTTCAGAACGGGTTCAGTGCGCGGCCCATAAGGTCACGTGCATTGATCGGTGAGGCCGACCATCCGGCCGGAGACCTCTCGATCCCGACGAGGAGGACCATCATGCTGAAGACGATTTCCGCCGCGCTGCTCGCCATGTCCGTGATCGCAGCGCCCGCGCTCGCCGCCGAGACCGGCAAAGCCGCAACGCCCGCGCCGGCGACCACGACTGCCCCGGCAACCAAGGCCGCTCCCGTGATCAAGAGCGAGCAGCTGCCGTCGAAGGTGCGCAACGCCAACGCCAAGATGCACCACAAGCACTATCGCCATCACCGCCACCACAAGCACATGGGCATGCTGAAGGTGAAGTCGCCGAAGCATGCGACCAAGCACGTCCACGCGAAGGTCGCGACCAAGCACGTCGCGCCGGCCAAACGCGGCTGACCCAAGCGCGGTTGAATCTGATCCGAGGGGCGTAGTTTCGATCCACATTGCCCCGCTGCGCCTTTTGGATGCAGAACCGGCCCGTCCGTCCATTGCTTCCCCAATGGCGACGGGCCGGAGTGCGTCCGGCTCCGGTTGTGAACCCGGGCGAGGAATAACCGAGTTGCGAATTCCCTTCGGCCGCCCGGCAGTTTATGAGACGCCTCCGGGGACACAGGGAACAGCGTCGTTTGCGGATTTCATCACAACTGGCAGCCGTCCTGCTGCTCTCGCTTCCGCTCGCCGGCTGCCTCACCAGCGACGACGGCGGCGGGCCGACCACCTTCACCGATGACCGGGGCGTCGCCAATCAGCCGTTCCCGGACCGCTATCGCGACCAGATCGTAGCCTTCATGCGGACCTACCTGAACAATCCGGTCGGGGTCCGCGAGGCTGCTATCGCCGATCCGGCGCAGCGCACGGTCGGCGGCCGGCTGCGCTACGTCGTGTGCCTGCGCTACAGCGCGAAGGATACCGACGGCAATTACCGCCCCGCCCGGGAGCGCGGTGTCCTGTTTGTCGACGGCCGGCTCGACCGCATCCTCGACAACCCCGCCGAGCCTTGCGCCGGCGCGTCCTACGCGGCATTTCCGGAACTGGAAAAGATGCCGCGCTAAGGCATGATCCGGAAAAGTGTGAAGCGGTTTTTCCGAAAAGATCATGCCCGAACAAGAGGCAGAAGCGCGATCTGATCGCGCTTCTGCGCGGCGGCTTGTCGCAAGCCTGATCGAAACGTTAGCGAACTCCGATCACTTTTCGGGGAGCGCTGAACTTCACTTTAGCCGTCTGCGACTTACATCCAGCCGAGATGCGGCTGCTTAACCGGTGAAAAAAACCTTCTGTGCCAGGGAACAAACGGGCGTTGTTGCGACCCTGTCACAGCTCGGAAACATCACGGGTGCGGCATTGCCCCAAAGCAACCTAATTGAGGTCACGTTGTTTGGCTTAACAGCGCAGCGTTAGTAACGGGGATCAGAAATGAAGAAGTTTTTGCTCGGCACAGTCGCGCTGGCCGCCCTTGCGGGCCCTGCGTTTGCGGCTGACATGCCGGCCCGCACCTATACCAAGGCACCGCCGCCCTATACCGCCCCCGCCGTCGTCTACAACTGGACCGGTTTCTATATCGGCGGCCATGTCGGTGGCGCGTTCACCGACGGCAACGACCTGATGGGCAGCGACGCGCGCTTCATGGGTGGCGTGCAGGGCGGCTTCGACTATCAGTTCGCCCCGAACTGGGTGATGGGCGCCGAGGCGCAGTATTCCTGGCTGCCCAGCTCCTCGAACAATGGCGTGCTGCTCCCGGGCGGAACGCTGGTGACCGGCAACACCGACCAGATCGGTTCGGTGACCGGCCGCCTCGGCTACACCTGGGGTCCGGCGCTGCTCTACGCCAAGGGCGGTTATGCCTGGCGCGACAACAACAACATCACCGCGTCGGTCGGCGGCGTGCCGGCGTCCTTCACCACCGATGGCGGCCACAAGGACGGCTACACGGTCGGCGCGGGCCTCGAATACATGTTCGCCCCGAACTGGTCGGCGAAGGCCGAATACCAGTACTACAATTTCGGCAAGACCAACTTCACCAGCGGCCCGGCCGACCTCGTCGGCACGAGCTTCCGGAACGACGAGCACACCGTCAAGCTCGGGGTCAACTACCGCTTCGGCTGGGGTGGCCCGGTCGGCTCCCGCTACTGATCGCGGCTTCATCGCATCAATCGAAAGGCCGGCCTTCGGGTCGGCCTTTTTTGTTGGCCAGCCGCTCGCCCCGGAATGACGACGGATGCGGTGAACCGTAGCTCGGATGGATGGAGCGCAGCGTAATCCGTGGCAGCCGATCCGACGAACGAAGTCCCGGATTTCGCTCCGCTCCATCCGGGCTACGACCCCACATTCACCTGATGTTCAGGCCTGATCGTGCAATGCAAAAAATAATTCCTGCATTGCACGGAACTTTCATCGTGCTGCGCTATTATGCGATCGCCGGGCTGGTGGACAAACGAACATGCGTAGTTTTGCGTTAGGGCTGATCCTCTCTGCGGTCTCCGTGCCGTGCCTTGCCCAGACCATCCTCAAATCCGAACCCCTGGCGCTCGCGCCTTACGAGGTCGTGTTCGTGCAGGACGCGTCCTGCTCGGCCGGCAAGGTGCTCAAGGTGACCGGCGCGATCCGGGGTCTGCATCGGCGGAAGATTTGCGTTTCGCTCGCCGCCGAACAGGCCTCGCTGGCGACGGCAATGCCATAGGCGCGGGGCGCGACGGCACCCATTGCATTCCCGGCCTGCCGCTGCGCGCCGGCCAGCCTACCGTCTGATTAGTTCAATCGCGGCTCCAGGCGCGCTTCGCGATCGGCATCGGCCTTGTTCTTGGCCGGATCCTCGTTCGGCTCGAGCTGACAGGGCCGTATTTCGTAATCGTTATCCAGCACCGGGCGCGGCGCGGACTTCTCCTCGGAGATGGCATCCACCACCAGGCCGGATTTCCTGGCCAGCGTCCAGACATCCGCCTCGGTCGGGTAGGCCTTGCTCAGCTTGGCGTCCTGATAAAACAGCGCGTACGGCATTCGTCGTTCCCCAAACAACCGACAACGCCAGCCCCCGTTTTGGGTTTCAGGCAATATCGCCGTTCCGATCACGGAACCGTGAGCGAGCATTTCCGGCAAGTATCTGAAAATATGAGTCATTTCGGCCCTTTCGCGGAGGAGCCTTGAGTCCTTAACGGGTGGTAAACCCCCGGAAAAAGAATCCCCGGGACTCTCCGGGTAGAATCGCCGGATGCTCCGGCCCATGAGAGCGATCCACCAGCCCCCTTACGAACGCGTGCAGCTCGCGCTTGCGATTGCGCTGCTTGCGGCCTGCGCCGCCAACGTGGCGCTGGTCTGGTCCTGGCTTTAGATTCTCCCGGCTCTCGCCAAAATCTGTATGTAGCGGCCACGCGAAAACGCCGGAGCCGCGCGGCGCCGCTGGCGATTGACGGCACCGGCATTCCTCCCATCATTGCCGGCAGAACAAGCGCCCGCCGCGCCCTGCGCGGACGGGCCGCGATCGGGGGAGCCGGTATGATCGACACGCTGAAGGAACGGGTCAACGGCGACGCCGGCCTGGTGCGGCGCGGCCGCTATCTCACCACGACATTCCTGCTCGAGATCGGCGCGGCCGCCTGGCTGATCGCGATCCATGAGGGCCGGATCGTCGCGGTCACGAAGGGGCCGTTCGTGATGCCCTCGTCGTCGTTCGCGCTGCGCACCTCGCAGGCGGAGTGGGACCGGTTCTGCGAAAAGCGGCCGCCGCCGGGCTCGAACGACCTGATGGCGCTGATCAAGCGCCGGGTGCTGAAGGCCGAGGGCGAGCTGCAGATCTTCATGGCGAACCTGCGCTACTTCAAGGAGGCGCTCGGCAAGCTGCGCCGCGAGGGAGTGGCCGCATGAGCGCCAGGTTCGAACCGATCGTCGGCCGTTACATGCATCTGGAGCTGTTCGGCCGGGCCCACCGCATCTATGTCGAGGAGGCGGGCGAGGGCACGCCGCTGCTCTGCCTGCACACCGCGGGCGCCGACGGGCGGCAATATCGCGGCCTGATGAACGATGCGCGCGTGACGCGCAACCATCGCGTCATCGCCTTCGACATGCCCTGGCACGGCAAGTCGTCGCCGCCGCAGGGCTGGCACGACGAGGAGTACCAGCTCACCTCCGCGCAATACACGACCATGATCCTGGCGGTGATGGACGCGCTCGACCTCGACAGACCGATCGTGATCGGCTGCTCGATCGGCGGCCGGATCGCGCTGCATCTCGCGCTCGAGCATCCCGAGCGCTTCCGCGCCATCATCGGCCTGCAGGCCGGCGCACATGTCGATCCCTATTACGACCTGAACTTCCTGCACCGGCCGGACGTGCATGGCGGCGAGGTCGCCGCCGCCATCGTCTCGGGCCTCGTCGGCCCCGACGCGCCCGACAAGGAGCGGTGGGAGACACTGTGGCACTACATGCAGAGCGGGCCCGGCGTGTTCAAGGGCGACCTCTATTTCTACAAGGTCGACGGCGACATCCGCGCCCGTGTCGCCGAGATCGATACGAGCCGCTGCCCGCTGTTTCTGCTGTCGGGCGAATACGACTATTCCTGCACGCCGGAAGAGACGCTGGCGGTGGCGAACAGCATTGCCGGAGCCGAGGCCACCATCATGAAGGGCCTCGGCCATTTCCCGATGAGCGAGAATCCGGGCGAGTTTCTCACGCACCTGCTGCCGGTGCTGGAGAAGATCGGCGGCCGCTAGCGCACGCCCAGGGTTGCTTTGGTCCTCGACCTCGGGCGGCGCGATATGACAGACTGCGCATCCGCACGATTGGGCATGAACCGGTTGCGCAGGAGGTCCCCATGCTTCCGAAGGCTGAAGCGGCCTATTTCGCGATTGCCGACATCTCCGGCTACACCAACTTCCTCGCGGCGGTCGAGCTCGACCATGCGCAGGACATCATCGCCGATTTCATGGATACGGTGGTGAAAGCGCTGCGCCCGCCATTCCGCCTCGCCAAGTTCGAAGGCGACGCCGCGTTCGTCTACACCACCGCCGAAGCAATCGACGGCTCGCTGCTGCAGGACGCCATCGAGGGCGCCTATTTCAAATTCCGCCGGCGCCTGCGCAACGTGCGCCAGGCCTCGACTTGCGAGTGTCAGGCCTGCGTCGCGATGGGCGATCTCGATTTCAAGTTCGTTATCCATCATGGCGAGATGGTGAAGCAGAAGATGGGCGGCAGGGAGGAGCTCGCCGGGCGCGACGTCATTCTGGTCCACCGGCTGCTCAAGAACACGGTGAGCGAGAAGGTTGGCGGACGCGCCTACGCGCTCTACAGCGACGCGGCCATCCGCGCGATGGGTGTCGATCCGGTCGCCCAGGGTCTCATCGCCCATCGCGAAACCATCGACGTCATCGGCGACGTGACGCTGTGGGCGCGCGATCTCGAAGCGGCGTGGCGGCAGGAAGACGCGCAAACCCGGATGCAGGTGACGCGCGACGACGCCTACGTCATGCTGGAATTCGACATCGCCGCGCCGCGGCAGACGGTGTGGGAGTTTTTCACCGTGCCCGGGCAATGGCAGAAATGGTGGGACGCCGACACCATCGTCGAGGATTCCGGCAAGGGACGACGCGGTCCCGGCACCAGGAACCACTGTATGCACGGCAACCATACCGTCGTTGAGGAGATGCTCGATTGGCGCCCGACCGATTATTTCACGGTGGGCATCACGCTTCCGATTCCCGGCGCGCCGCGGATCGTAATGACTCGCGCCGTTCTGGACGGTCCAAACGGAATGACGCATCTGGAGCTGCGGGTCGCCAAACCGAAACCAAAGGATCGAGAGTTCGTCGACGGCGCCGCGGTGAAATATGCCGAACGCATGACGAAGGCGATCGCCGGCTTGCGATCCATGCTGGAAGGAAAGCAGCCTGCCCTCGATGCAGTGGAGGAGCCGGCGTTGACGCGATCGAGCGGACGCTTCCTGACCGAGCCGGTGAAATCGGGCGCGCGCGGCTGATGCCCAACGCACGGTCCGGGGTCTAATGGGGCTGCGTTACTTGCCCGAGCGCGGCAGCTCGTTGATCGCGGCGCGGACCTTGGCCATGGTCGTGGTGCAATATTCCTCGCGCTCCTTCAGGAAGCGCTGCTGCTGGGCGCGGAAATTGGCAACCCGCTCCCGCACCTCGGATCCGAAGTCGCCGCTGATGTCGAGCCGGGCAAAGTGCGGCAGCTGCGCCGGTTGAGGCGGGACTTCGACGACCGTCACCGCCAAAGGCGACGGAGCGGGGGGCAGGCCCTCGAGCACGGTCGGCACCGGAAGGGGAGGCGGCACGACCGCAGCCCGCACCTCAGCCTTGACGCTGAGCGTGGCGACCGCCTCGGCCAAGGCCTGTTCAGCGGCGATCGGCAACGCGGCGGGGGCAGGTGTAGCGGCAGGCGGCGTGGCGGTCGGCTGGGCGGCAGGCGGCATCGCCGTCCGTGGGGCAGGCGCCGGCAGCTCGGCGTCGGGCAGCTTGCCCTTCACCGACTGTACGAAAGCCATTGTCTGCGCGATCAGGAGATCGCGTTCTTTCATCCACTTCATGGCGCACCCTGAGCGCGCGGATTCCAGCAAAGCAACCGTGCGGAATCAAGCGCTCGCCATCATGATGGTTGACGAAGACGGCTGTTTGGTAGGCGCGGTGACATAATTGTGACACGCCGCGCGGGTGTGGGCGGTCAGCGCTGACGGGGATTGGTGTTCGGGACGAACGGAGTACCGACGATCCGGACCGGGGTCTGGGCCGGTCCCTGATCCGATGTCGACGCTTGATTCGCGGCCGGACGAGGCGCGGGGTTCGCCGGCGCGGGCGCCGGATCGAGCAGGGCGACGAGGCCGGCCGCGGCCATGCTGAGCAGCGTGAACGTGCCCAGAAGCAGCAAATTGCGGTCGGATTCGCGGACCCTCATGCGAGGAAAATCGCGTGAAAGGGCATAATGTTCCGAACAAATCCTCAGGGCGTTGTCGAGCGGATTTGGCCTCACCTTGAGAACGAGCATCAGGAGAGGACGAACCGGTGAGCCGTCCGGAACGGCGCGGGAGCCAGCCTAATGGGCCGCTACCGCAGCGGGTACCTGCTCGATGCTGCGGGCCTCGATCAGGTCGGCGTAGCGGCCATATTCCTCGGCCATTTCGAGCAACTTGTCGCGCACCGCGGCGTCGGTCACCTGCCGGGCCAGCCGTCGCGCCTGATCGGATTGGAAGCGGTAATGTGCTGTGTCGGACATGGTGGCGGCTCCTCACATATCTGTAAGGGCCACCCGGCAAAGGTTCATCAAAGCGTCATTGCAGCGTCGGTGGACGATCCGCCGGGGGAGCCGACGTGACCGGCGCCGTCTTGTCCTCGCGGACCTCGACTTCGAACCAGCCCATCTCCTTCAGCTCGCGAGCCTTCTTCTCGGCCGCGTCTTCGCTGTCGCGCTTCAGCACGATTCGGCTGGTGCCATCTCGGGCAAGGATCAAATAGGTCATTGGCAGAGTCCCACCCCGCATTCTGCATACCCCGTTTGGGGCCGCAAGAACAGAAGCAAGGCGAGGGATGGGTGATCCTACGGGAAGGATCCCACGATTCCTGCCAAGAGGTGTCGCAGCGGCTTTCCGCGATCGACGATGCGGCACTCCTGACAACCGGAATACTACGGCTCGCTTTGTACATTGTGGGCAATCAGGCGAAGCGCTTTGATTGAACCGCGACGACGTGTTCGAATCGCAGCCGGGAACGACGCGGCGTAGGCCGCGCATATCTGATGGAGGACGCGATGCCCAGGCACTTCGGTTTGAAGGCAGCATCGGCCGCAGGACGGTCGGCGTTCACGGGATCATCGAGGGATTTGCAGCAGCGGACTGCTTCGGCGTCGGCATCGAAGAAGCATGCTCTGGACAGCGCTGCAGCGTCGAAGCACGCTTCCCCATGCTCGGAACTGCCGTATTCGCCTGCGAGCTGGCGTGGCTGCTGTGGTCGGCGGTCGATCTCGGCGGACTGAAGCTGTGTCGCCACGGCCAAAACAGCACCGAAAATCCAAGCCAATTGGTGCCGGCTGAGGGGATTGAACCCCCGACCTTCAGTTTACAAAACTGCTGCTCTACCGCTGAGCTAAGCCGGCGAATTGGGAATGATTTGCGCGCTCGAATAGCAGACTTGGCGCGCCAGAGCCAGAACCAAGGCTTGAACCGAGCAGGCGAGAAGCGATCGCGCCCCCGCATCGGCCCGACAGCAAAAGGCGGCCCGCGGGCCGCCTTTTGCGCCGTCGGCCTAATCAGCTGAGCTACTGGCAGGGATGCTGGCGGCCGTCGCTGCCGCGGAACCAGGTGCCGGGGGTGCAGACAAAGCCGTTCTGCCGCGCATATTCGGCGCCGCCGATCGGGGCGCGGGCATAGTCGGGGCCGCCAAACGGGGCGGTGGCGACCGCAGCCGCCGTGCCGACCGCGCCGCCGACGACACCACCGGCCACGCGGGCCGCGGCGTCGACAGGCGCGAACGGGCCGGGGTCATAGCGGTTGTAGCTGCTCTGCCAGCCTTGGTCCGGCCGACCGATGCGCTGGTGATAGGCGGTGCGGGTGGTGGCCGGTGCCATCGCCTGGCATCGGGCGTCCGGCCAGGCGTTCGAGCAGCGCGCGGGGGTGCCGATCGTCTGTTGCGCCATCGCCGGGCTCGCCAGCGCCGAGGCGAGCAGGGCTGCTGCGCCGAGGATTTTGAATTGTGTCATGCGAAATCTCCTCTCGTCGTCGAGAGCTAATTTCGCGGTGCCGTGCCTGTTCCAGCGCGGCCTTGCCCCGTGTTCAAAGCAGTGTGAAGTTCTGCAGGTTCGTGCGCATGATGCGTTCCGGAGCATGCTGCCTTTGACGAGAATTGCGTGTACAGCGGTGAACGGACTGATGTCGGTGCCGACGCGGGGGATTGATGTTCGGAATCTTGAGTCTTGGCTTTCTGCTCGGCATGCAGCATGCGCTGGAGCCGGATCATATCGCGGCGGTATCGAGCATCGCGGCCCGCCGCAGCCATGTCGGTGACATCGTCAAGCACGGGTTGACCTGGGGGCTTGGCCACACGCTCACTCTGTTCATCTTTGCCGGCGCCGCAATCCTGCTCGGGCGCGCGATCCCGGAAACGGTCGCACAGCCGATCGAGACCGCGGTCGGTATCATGCTGGTCGGTCTCGGCGCGCATGTGTGGTGGCGGCTGTGGCGCGACCGCGTGCACTTCCACACCCATTCGCACGGCGACGGCACCACGCACTTCCACGCCCACAGCCACGCCAGTGAAGCCGCGTCCACCGTGGCGCTTGCGTCCATCGTGGTGCGTGCGTCCACCGTGCCGCACGTCCGCGCCGCGCACAGCCATGCGCACGGCTTCCGCTGGCGCACGCTCCTGGTCGGCCTGATGCACGGCATGGCCGGCTCGGCGGCGCTCCTGGTGCTCACGGTGTCGCAGGCCCCAAGTCCGGTGATCGGGCTCGGCTATGTCGCGCTGTTCGGCATCGGCTCGATGATCGGCATGGGCGTGCTGTCCAGCGTGATCGCGGTGCCGCTTGCAGCTTCGGCACGCTGGCTGACCTGGGCCAATCGCGGCCTGCAAATGGCGGTCGGCGCGGTCACGATCGCGATCGGCGTCCACGCGATCATCGAGAACGCCTTCACCTGACGGGTGGGCGGCTCTTTGTTTGAGCATGATCTCCGCGCAAACGCGTCCCGCGTTTGTCGCGAGGGAAATCCGCTTCGCACTTTTCCGGCTCATGCTCCCGGCCGCCCGTTAACGATTTCTGATTCCGCACGGCCGCATTGACCGGATGCCGATGCTTACGCGTTAGGCTTACCGGCGGTTTGGCCGGCGTCCTTAACCCTTCCGCCAAGCCGTTGGATTAGGTTGTGGTGGAACAATTCGGGACGCTGGGTGAACATGCGCGCAAGTCTTGCGCTGGCGATATTGGTTGCGATGAGCTCGACGGCGCTGGCCGGCGGCGGCTTCGACATTGTCGTGCCGGTGCGGCCCGGCGTGCCGATCATCATTAACGGCGTCGACGCGTCCTATGCCGTGGTCGAAAGCGCGATGGGGCTCGCCCGCAACGAGTCGATGGTGCCGACCGTCTATGGCGGCCGCCCGATCGACCCCCAGCCGAATGTCGGCCACTATTATCCGAGCCTCGGCCGCATGCCGGGTTACGGCCGTCTCGAGATCGAGCCGCCGGCCAACCGCCGCCTGCCCAAGCCGGCCGAGAGCTATCATCAATCGTGGGGTGCGGAATCGGCTCCGCTGCCGGCACAGTCCAACGTGCCGGTCGATCCGCCGCCGGTGATCTACGCGCCGGAGTTCAACGGGCCGCGGCCGCTGCCGCGCCCGTTCCCGCGGCCACCGCGACCCCGAGGATTCTGAAATCGACTGCCCGAAATCAAGAGCCCCGCGAAACGGGGGTCCTGAATAGCCATCAAGAGCTACGCGACGAACAGAGAGACCTACAGGAGAGAGTAATGCGTCAAATGATCAAAGGACTGATTGCGGCGGTGGCCGTCATGCTGGCCGCGCCCGCAATGGCGTGCGGTTTCAACCCTTGCGGCTATTCCGCGCCCGTCGTGAATTACGGCTGCGGTGGTTGCGGCGGTGGCTACTATGGCGGTTACGGTTACGGCGCAGTCGAACGTCTGCCCGACCCGGATGCCGTTTATCCCAGCGCGGCGCAGCAGTACTATTACGTCAACCAGGGACCGACCTACACCGGTCCGGGCAACTGGGCACCGCGCCCGTACTACCGCGAAGGCTACGGCCGCCCGTATTACGGCTATCGCCGCTATGGCTACCGTCACTACGGCTACCGCCATCACTACGGCTATCGTTCGCACTACGGCTATCGCTACGGCCGCTACGGCCATCCGGTGCTGCGCCGCTACTACTGATCCGATCGTCAGTTCGAGACATCAGCGCCCGTTCGCGTCACGCGAGCGGGCGTTTGTCGTTCACATCAGCCCGAGCCGGCTGGCGCCGATATAGAGCGCGAGCACACAGGCGTTCGACACGTTGAGGCTTTTGATCTCGCCCGGCATGTCGAGGCGGGCGACGAGGCGGCAGGTCTCGCGCGTCAATTGCCGCAAGCCCTTGCCTTCGGCGCCGAGCACCAGCGCGAGCGGCGCTTGCAGCGCGGCCTTGCCGAGATCCTCGCTGCCCTCGCTGTCGAGGCCGACGGTCTGGAAGCCACGCTCGTTCAACTCGTTCAGCGCGCGCGCCAGGTTCTGCACGGTGACAACAGGCACCAGCTCGAGCGCGCCGGAGGCCGACTTCGCCAGCACGCCGGTCGCCTCCGGGCTGTGGCGGGCGGTGGTGACGATCGCCTTCACCGCGAACGCCGCGGCCGAGCGCAGGATGGCGCCGACATTGTGCGGATCGGTGATCTGGTCGAGCACCAGCACGATGCCCTCCAGCGCCAGCGTGTCGATGCCGGGCGAGGGCAGGGGATCGGCCTCCGCCAGGAGGCCCTGATGCACCGCATCGGGGGTGAGGCGCCGGTCGATCTCGCTGGGCCGGACGATCTCGGGGGCGACGCGGGTCGCGATGTTTTCGTCGGCGAGGCGCTTCGCCGCGTTCTCGGTGAGGTAAAGCTTGCGGATATGGCGGTTCGGGTTGGCAAGCGCCGCCGACACCGTGTGCCAGCCGTACAGAATCACCGGCCCGTCGGAACCGGATTCGCGTTCCCGCCGGGCCGGCGGGCGGCCGAATTTCAGCCCTTTTTGGAAGGGTTTACCGCCCTTGCCTCGGAAATTGGGTTTGCGGTCGCGATCGCTCATGTGAGGCTTGTGTCACGGCTCCCGAATATTGGCAATTTTACACAGCGTTTTCGAGCGAAGTGGGGTCCGGTTCGCGTGAGGAAAACGCGACAAAACAAGAATCTAGCCGCAAGACTCGCTACTTTGGAACAGAGATCGCCCGAGCCTGCAAAAGTATCCCAATTAGATCGTTGGCTTGGTTGACTTTGGGGACCGCCTTCCCCCATAAACGCGCCCGACCGCGCACCCGCTTCGGGTCGGCCGGTTATCAGCGTCATTTCGATGACCCGGTCCGCCGCCACTCGCGCGGCCGGTCTGATGCTGTTGGACGGGGGAGTGTCCCGAGTGGCAAAGGGAGCTGACTGTAAATCAGCCGCCTCATGGCTTCGCAGGTTCGAGTCCTGCCTCCCCCACCACGCTTCGCCCTGACGGGCTACGCGTGGCGCAGCCACGCAGGGGCCCGTCAGGGCGAAGCGTGTCCGGCGTAGCTTGAGCGCCAGCGAAAGCGTAGACGGACTGACATTTTCGACCCACGGCTCGGCAAGCCCAGAAAGCTCCGTCGCAGCGACGTGAGCGAAGCTAGGCCACAGCCCGCTCGTCCATACGATACCCGCTTCTTCACCCTATCCGCGCAAACAGCTCCAGCTGCCGCCGGCGTTCCGTTGCTCGGCCCGAGAGTGCAATGGTAGATTGCGCCATTTCATGATTGAGCCGTTTCAGAGGATATGAAGAAAATTTTGCACTGGGACGCTTCTGCAGGAGATGACCCGGCGCTGATGGTTGCCTGCGTCATCTTGCTTGGCGTCTCGATCCTGGTTTCGATACCGGCATTTTTCGGTGGTGGCGGCCAGGCCGGAATCGATTTTTCATGTTTCTGGGGCGCGGGCGCGATGGCGCTCGAAGGCCATGCGGCGGCGGCCTATGATTGGGAGCAGCTGCATCAGCAACTTGTTCTCCGGCTGCAATCCCTCAATCACGCTCCGTATCCTTACGATCAGGTACCGGTTCCGTTCTTTTATCCGCCGGTGTTTTTCCTGGTTGTGGCGCCGCTGGCGCTGCTGCCGTTTCCGATCGCGTTCTGGGTCTGGAGCGCGGCAAAGCTGTCTTGCTGGCTGCTTGTCGTTCATGCCATCCGGCCACGCTCCGCCGCGCTGCTGCTGGCACTCGCTGCTCCGCCCGTATTCTACGACTTCATTTCCGGCCAAAGCGCGCTGCTCGCCGCATCGCTGCTCGGCGGCATCCTGCTGACATTGGACAGGCGTCCGCTTCTCAGTGGAATCCTGATCGCGCTGCTCATCTTCAAACCTCAATATGGCGTGCTGCTTCCCTTCGTGCTGATCGCCACCGGGCGTTGGCGCGTCGTCATCACCGCCGCCCTGGCGATTCCGGTCCTCCTGCTGCTCGCCGGGCTGATCTTCGGTTGGGATACCTTCGATGGATTCCGCGCCGCCGCCACCTTCGCCACGACGCAATTCCACCTCAGTGGCGCGCTGCCATGGTACAAACTGCAGAGTGTCTACGGGCTCTTGAGAGACGCCGGCCTTGGCTACGGTTCGGCGATGGTGGTCCACGTCGCCATCGCATCGGTGGTTGCGATTGGGGTGCTGATCCTGTGGCGCGGCCATGTCAGCTTCGCCGTAAAGGCCGCAAGCCTGCTGGCGGCAACGCCGCTGATTTCCCCTTACTTCGCGATCTACGATATGCCGGTCCTGGTGGTCGCGCTGGTGTTTCTCATGAACGCCACCGCGGGCCACCTCGCGTCGCGTTCGGGTCGAAGCGCCTTCCGGATCGCTGTCAGCGTCGTCTTCGTATTGGGATACGCTTTCCCGTTCGTGCGCACGCCTCTCGGCCCCATGATGTGCGCAACCGTGATCGCGCTGATCTGGATGAGATACCGGCAAGAGGCCGGCGAAACGGCTACAGGCGAAGGGTTGCAAAAATCTGCGACGGTCGGAGGCTAGTGTTCCGATCGCGAACAGTCGCGAAGATCATTAGGATCAGCCGTCCTGGTGCGCCGGCGGCGTTGCCGTGCCGGGCACAGCCTCCGCGCCAACCGGATGCCTGGTGCCCGACGAATCGTCGCGCTTGAGCATCGAGGCCCAGGCGAAAAATGGATAGGCCAAAAGCGCCAGGTATCTCGTGGGCATCGGATGATCGACGCCGAATGCCGTTGGCTTCTGCCCTTCCGGAAGATAGAGGCTGCCGAACAGCACATCGTAGAACGAGAACAGCCCGGCGTAATTCTTGTCCCTGGCTTCCCGCTCGCTGCTGTGGTGCCAGTGATGAAACTCCGGCGATACCAGGATGTGGCGCAGCGGGCCGTAGCCCAGGCGCACGTTGGCGTGCGCGAGCCAGGACTGCCAGTAGTAGATCGCAAGATAGGTCCCGATCGCCTCAACGGAGAAACCGAGCGCAAACAGCGGAAACAGCGAACCAACCTTCATGAAGGTCACGTCAAGCGGGTGCTGGTGGATCGCGGCGAGCCAGTCCAGCTCTTCGACGGCGTGATGGACGGCATGGATGCGCCACATGGCGGGCACGACATGCAGGATGCGGTGGGTCCAGTAGATGCCGAGGTCCCCGATCACGATCGCGATCGGCGCCTGAGCCCAATACGGGAGATCGCTGACCGCCTGCTTGACTGCCGAGGGCAGGATCGATTGATTGACTAGCGTCGCCAGTGCGATGATCGCGGTCACGCCGATGAACACCAGCCAGCCGTTGAGGAACAGGAAGGCCATATCGGTCGAAAGACCACGCCTGAAGATCTTCTGCTGCCTCGCTGCAAAGAGTTGCTCGAACGGCACGAAGATCAAGGGCGCCAGCAAAAGCTGATATTGTTCCAATAACTCGCGCATTCAAATGGCCACGTGAAATGGCGACAGCCTACCACCTCGGTCCCCGATGGCGTCAATCGGAAACAAAACCCGGGTTGTGGGAGCGTTAATCAGCATCCCCGTGCCGCTACGGGGGTCACGGGTGTCCGGGAGCCGGGCTAATCCGCATGCGCCAATCCCACCCCCTTCACTCCATCCTTGCGAACATCTCCACCAGCGTCTCGCGCAGCCAGCGTTGCGCGGGAACGGTGTCGTTGCGCTGGTGCCAGAACAGGCTGACGATGCGCGGCGGCGCCGGCAGCGGCACCGGCATGGCGTGCAGATGGGGCGCGTGGCGGGACTGGGCGCTGAGATCGCGCGGCAGCACGGCGATCAGGTCGGACTGGCGCACGATCTCGTAGGCGGCATTGTAGTGGTTGACGGTCGCGACCAGATTGCGCGACAGCCCGCGCGAGGCGAGAAACTGGTCGTAGGTCGGCAGCGTCTTGCCGGCGAGGCTGACATCGACATGCTTGGCGGCAAGGAAGCTCCGGGTGTTGAGCCGCTTCTGCCTGGCCAGCGGATGGTCCCGCCGCATCATGCAGGCATATTCGACGGTCCACAGCGAGCGGGAGCGGATCACGGCCGGCGGCTGCTGCGCCTCGTTGACATAGACGCTCAGCACGCAATCGACCCGGTTGTCCTCGAGCCGATCGCCGATCTCCAGGATGGTGTTGGGCACGGTGTGGATGCGCGCGGACGGCGCCACGTCACCGAAGCGGTTGAGCAGCCGCGGCATCACCAGCGAGGCTACGTAGTCGGACATCGACAGGATGAATTCGGCCTGGGTCTGTCGCGGATCGAAAGCGTCCTCATCGAGCGCGTGGCGAACATGTTCGAGGGCATCGCCAATCGGCTGCCACAGCGCCACGGCGCGCTGCGTCGGGCGGATCCCGCTCGCGGTGCGCACGAACAGGGGATCGTCCAGCGCGTCGCGCAGCCGCGCGAGCGCGTTGCTGACCGCGGGCTGCGTCATCGTCAGCGCGCTGGCGGCGCGCGTGACGCTGCCCTCGGTCATCAGCGCCTCGAAGACTTTCAGGAGGTTGAGGTCGAGCGTGCGGAAGGACACGAGCAATATTCACGGGGGTGATGTGCCAGATAACGATTATAAATTATTCGGATAATATTGGTTTGTCTATCATTCCCCGGCTGACCCTGTGGCGCGTGCCGCTGCGGGGCGAGGGGGGACTTTCATGTCGATGATCTCGGCGCGCATCGAGCGCCTGCCGTTCGCGCGGTTCCATGTGCACCTGCTGCTGATGGGCGGCCTCGGCTATCTCTTTGACGCGATGGATGCCGCGGTGCTGGCGTTCATCCTGCCGGTGCTGCGCACCGCCTGGGGGCTGACCAATGTCGAGACCGGCCTGCTCGGCAGCAGCACCTTCGTCGGCTATCTGTTCGGCGCGCTGCTCGCGGGGACGCTAGGTGACCTGATCGGCCGCCGCGCGGTGATGATGTCGGCGCTCGCGCTCTACAGCGCGGCCTCGCTGGTCAGCGCAGCGGTGGATAGCTGGCCGGCGTTCTTTGCCGCGCGCGTCGTCGCCGGTATGGGCACCGGCGCGGAGAGCGCGATCATCGCGCCGTACCTCGCGGAGTTCGTGGCGCGGCGTTACCGCGGCGCCTTCACCGGCGCGCTGGCGGGCTTCTTCTCGTTCGGCTTCGTCGCCGCCGCCTTGCTCGGCTATTTCATCGTGCCCGCCTACGAGAACGGCTGGCGCATCGTGCTGGTCATCACGGCCGTGCCTGTCGTGATGCTGCTGTGGTGGCGCCGGTCGCTGCCGGAATCGCCGCGCTGGCTGGAAAGCCGCGGCAGGGCGAAGGAGGCCGAAGCGGTGCTCGACAGGATCGAGGCCGGCTTCGCGCGCGAGGGCCGCGCGCTGCCGCCTGCCGTCGCCGAGCCGGCCGCGCCAGTCGCCTCGTCGGGAACGCTATTGAGCAATTTTGCCGCGCTGCTCGCCGGCCGGCAGGCGCGCATCACCACCATGACTTGGATCATGTGGCTGTCGATCACCTTCAGCTACTATTCCTTCTTCGTCTGGATTCCCGGCCTCTTGGTGCAGAACGGCATGAGCATCACCAAGAGTTTTGGCTATTCGCTCGCGATGTATTGCGCGCAGGTACCGGGCTATTTCACCGCCGCCTTTTTCAATGAGCGGATCGGACGGCAGGCGACGATTGCGACCTATATGCTGCTCGGCGGCGTCAGCGCGCTCGGGCTCGCCTTTGCCAAGAGCGATGCGGAGATCATGACGGCCGGCCTGCTGCTGTCGTTCTTCATGAACGGCACCTATGCGGGCGTCTATGCCTACACGGCCGAAGTGTTTCCGACATCGATCCGGACCACGGGTGCCGGGCTCGCATCTGCGATCGGCCGGATCGGTGCGATCGCGGCTCCCATCCTGGTCGGCTACCTCTATCCGAATTTCGGCTTTGCCGGCGTGTTCGGCGTCACCACGTCGGTCCTCCTGATTGGCGCGCTGACCGTCGTGCTGATGGGCGTGCCGACGCGCGGCCGCTCGCTGGAAGACATCGCAAGCGAAGCCGCGTGATCGCGGCGCTTGGGAGACCATCATGGCTACGACCCTCTTCAAGAATGCCGCGCTGCTCGATCCCCTGCGCTCCGATCTGCTCGAAGGACACCACGTGCTGGTCGAGGACCGCTTGATCAAGGAGGTGTCGGACCGGCCGATCGAGGCTTCCGCCGATCGGGTCGTCGACCTCAAGGGCAAGACCCTGATGCCCGGCCTGATCGACCTGCATGTGCATGCGGTCGCGGTCGAGCTCGATCTGTCGCAGCAGGCGCGGATGGCGAACGTGCTGGTGACGCTGCGCTCGACCATGCTGCTGCGTGGCATGCTGAAGCGCGGCTTCACCACCGTCCGCGATGCCGGCGGCGCCGGCTACGCGCTGAAGCAGGCGATCGACACCGGCCTGACCGACGGTCCACGGCTGTTCGTCTCCGGCCGCGCGCTGAGCCCGACCGGCGGGCATGGCGACGGGCGCGCCCGCTCCGACTATCTGGCCGATCCGACCTGCTCCTGCTGCGTGCGGGTCGGCGCGATTGCGCGCGTCGTCGACGGCGTCGATGCGGTGCGCAAGGCGGTGCGCGAGGAGCTGCAGATGGGCGCCGACCAGATCAAGATCATGGCGTCCGGCGGCGTCGCGTCGCCGACCGATCCGATCGGCGCCTACGGCTATTCCGAGGACGAGATCCGCGCCATCGTCGCGGAGGCGAGAGCGCGGCACACCTATGTGCTGGCGCATGCCTACACGGCGGAGGCGATCGAGCGGGCAATACGCTGCGGCGTGCGCACCATCGAGCACGGCAATCTGGTCGACCTTCCGACCGCGCGGTTGATGGCCGAGCAGGGCGCCTATGTGGTGCCGACCCTGGTCACCTACGAGGCGCTGGCCAATGAGGGCGCGAAGTACGGCCTGCCTGCGGCGAGCGTCGCCAAGATCGCCGACGTTCGCGACGCCGGCCTGCGCTCGCTCGCGATCTACCGCGAGGCCGGCGTGAAAATGGGGTTCGGCACCGACCTGCTCGGGCCGTCGCAGCGGCTGCAGAGCGAGGAATTCCGGATCCGCGCCGAACTGCTCGGACCGCAGGCGGTGATCGCCAGCGCGACCATCGTCGGCGCCGAGGTGCTCGGCATGGAAGACAAGCTCGGCCGCATCGCGCCGGGGGCCTTCGCCGACCTGCTGGTAGTCGAGGGCAACCCGCTGCGCGACGTGAGTTGTCTACTCGGCCAGGGCGAGCACATCCCGCTGGTGATGAAGGTCGGCAAGGCTGAGGTCGATCGGCTGGGCGGGTAGGCTGAATCGATACGATTTCTGAATAATGGAAGAGTACCGCTGATTTGCCCGACGAGTCAAGCTGCCGTGTCCGCCGGCTACTTTGCATGGGGTTGTTTTCGATATTTTGGCAGTGCGTCCGTCTTCACCACACCATGCGCAGTGCAGGACAGGGCGGGGATACAGAGCCTTGACCACCGGCGCGCCCGATCACGTTACCGCTGGTGGCGTTGACGTTGCCGGGCAGAAGCACGACATATCGCGTGCCGATCCCACCCGCCGCTCCGGAGCAAGCCATGAACACCCCCAACATCGAGTCCGTCACGCCGCAGTCTGGCGGCGACGTGGTGGCCTGGCTGACCAACGAGACCCGCGACGAGCGCTTCATCGACAATATCTTCGCCGAGCTGTGCATCCGGTTGCAGCAAACGGGTATTCCGCTCAAGCGGGCGACGATGAATCTGCTGATCCAGCATCCGCAATGGCTCGGCGCCCGGATCATCTGGGGCGACGGCAAGCGCGAGGCCGAGATCACGCGTGTCGACTACGAGGTCAGGGAGCGCTCGGAATATATCGGCAGCCCGGTCTACGAAATCCACCAGGGCGCCGGCGAAGTGCGCGAGCGGCTCGAACGGGCGCCTGGCCGCACGCATGCGCTCTTTGACGAGATGCGCGCGCAAGGCCTGACCGACTATGTGGCGTGGCCGCTGCTGCATACGCTCGGCAAGCGGCATGTCGTGACCTTCGCGACCGACCGGTCCGGCGGTTTCGATAACGCTGATATCGCCGAGCTGCGCAAGGTGCTGCCGGTGCTGGCGCTGGTCAGCGAAATCCGGATGAAGAACCGCCTGGCGCGGACGCTGCTCGAGACCTATGTCGGCACCCATGCTGGCGAGATGATCCTGGCGGGTGCGACGCGGCGCGGCAGCGGCACCACGGTCCGCGCCGCGATCATGATCTGCGACCTCAGGGACTTCACCCGGATCTCGGACTCCTGGCCGCGCGACGATGTCATCGATCTCCTCAACGACTATTTCGACGCGATGTCGGAGCCGATTGCGCGGCACGGCGGGGAAATCCTGAAATTCATCGGCGATGGTCTGCTTGCGATTTTCCCGCTCAGCGATCCCAGGGCCTGCGCCAACCTGCTGCACGCGGTGTCCGAGGCGCGGCAGGCGATGGCGGCGCTGAGCGAAAAGAACAGCATGATGGGCCGGGCGCCGATGAATTACGGCATCGGCGTCCATGTCGGCGACGTCATGTACGGCAACATCGGATCGCGCAGCCGGCTCGACTTCACGGTGATCGGCCCCGCGGTGAACATGGCCTCGCGGCTCGAGGCTCTGACCAAGCAGTTGGGACGAAACGTGCTGCTGTCGCGCGCCTTCGCCGATCTGGTCTCGCACGATTTCGCGCTCGAGCATGTCGGCGAGCATTCGGTGCGCGGTTTCAGCGAGCCGATCGAGCTGTTTGCCTATCGGGGCTGAGGCTCGATTGGCCAAAGCAGCGTGACGTGCGGCGCACGTACCGGCTGAGACGGTCCAATGTCCAAAGGCTCCTGCCGTTAAGGAGATTGGCCGGACAGGTTTACTCTCGGTGCGCGCAGTAATTGCTGCTCGGCATAGTTGGCCAGACGATCGTACTCCTCGGCGATCTTCAGAAGATTCGCACGTGAGTTTTGGTATCTGAACAACTCCGCCTTGGCACGTGTCTTAGCGGCTCGATCCCGCCAATAGGTGGCGTTGGTCATGACGTTCTCGACCATGGTGCTTCCCCCTTTCTCAGGGATTGCCCATAGACCAACGTCGCCGCGACAAGTCCGCTCCCCGAGGAACCCGGAACTGGCGTTCACGCATGAAGAGTCACTGAAACATTCCGTTTGTTCCAGACGAAATTTATTCAAGCTGGATTCACGCGTGTTGTTTTCCGGAACGCCGGATAGCGTGAATCTTCGAATGCTGGGCAGGCTTTTTCATTAAGGAAATTTTTCAAGGCCCAGAGGGTCCGCCTGATTATCGGCACCGGCGGTTCGCCGTGAGCATGGGAATAGGACGGCCCCGGCAACGCGAGATGCCGGGGCCGTTTTCCCTTGGTGCCGGGAATTCAGATCGAGGTGATCTTCTGCGCCGGCGCAGCGCGCTCGACGAAGCCCTTGGCGAGGGCGTGATAGACGCCTTCCTTGCAGATCAGGCGCGAGCCCGCATTTCGGGCAAATCTCGGTCTTCGGTTCCATGACTCCACGCAACGATTAAACAAACTTACGTCGCGTCAAATTGCAGGTCGGCGAGCGCAGATAGATAACGTGCGTTGTCGCCCAGCTAAAAAGCCAGGCCCGCCGTCCAGGAACCGACGCGGCGTAGCATGATTGTCAGAGGTTCGGTGCTGTCCCTGCCGGCAGCGCCCGGACGATCAAGGTAAACTCGCGGCCCCAGCTTGTACCCCCTCGCTGGGGCCGTTTCTTTGGGATGGAAGCGCGGCGCTTTCAAGCAGCGATGACCCCGCCGCTATCTCCGGCGGCGCTGCTTTCTCGGAAACAGCCGGTCGCGGATGTAGCGCGAGGTCGGTGTCAGGCGAAGGCCCCGCGGCTTCTGCCAGGCGGCGCGGTCGATCTCCTTCTTGTCGCCGATCGCCAGTCGGCCCTTGGCGTTCTTGGCGATGAAGATCGCGTCGCTCATCCTGCGGCCGGAACGCTTGTTCCTGGCCGTCACTTCCTTCCACAGGCTAAGCCTGCCGAGCTTGAGCTTCGGCAGCTCCTCCCTGATTTCGCGCTTGAGGCAATCCTTCCCGGTCTCGCGCGCGCGCCTGCGCCCGCCTGGGAACATCCACAGCCCGTCAGATCGGCGTCTAACCAGAAGAACTTTGCCGCGCTTCGCGGCTACCAGCTTGGAGGACTTGGGCATTGGAGTACTTGGGCATTTGCTGCGCAATGATCGAAATAGAATCGACCCATTTTAACTTGTCTATTTGTGTAGACAAGTTCGATGCTACATTGTTCCACAGTCGTATGTCGGCTGTTTGTCTTTGACGGCTGCGATCCTCGCTGCGCGCGATCGGCCGTGGCTTCCTTGATCTCGCTTGATGTCCGGTACCTCACGTTGAATTCATGAAAGCTGTTACGGCCGGTGACTGCAACTCACGCGGTTACGTCGTGATAACGATACCCATGACGGACGGCCTTCACGCTTGACTCGATGTTCTTGTTTTGTTCTAATTGCCCTCCACCGGGAATTGGAGGACGCCATGGACAACCGCATAAGCGAAATTCGCAGGCAGATCAGGGCGCTGCGCGTCAGCATGCTCGAGGCCGAAGCCATCATGCGCCAGCAGATCAACCGCGATGAGGACTGCGCCTTCGTCGCCGGGGACCTCTTGAGGATGCGGCTGGTCATGAGCCGCCTGGTCGAGGAGCGGGAGGTCCTGGGCGACCGCGATCCGATCATCGTGCATGCGAGCGTTGCACCGCGCCGTCGCGCCGCGACGCCAGCCTTCATTCGCCCGGCGAAGCGAGATCTGGCCGCCGGCGAAGCGCGTGCATGACGGCGCGCCCGGGATGCGGCGGCTGCGCGCCGAGCTGCAAGACGTGATGTGCCGGAGGAAAAGATGAGAGAGCCGCTTCGGTATTTCCACGACAGCGATGACCACGCGCCTTGGATCAAGGCGCTGGCCGAGGTCCGGCACATGGCGACGCGGGAAGGCTGGTGCTTTCACCACGTGCAGGCGATCATCGTGGCGATCGACCAGTATGCCGAGGCCGCGCTCGGCAACCGCGAGTTCTTCCTCAACCGGCCGCAGACCGTCGGCCCGGTGAGGCGAGGCGACGTGCCCTAACACGCTGATCGGCAGGCACGCGTGTTCGACGTCGCGGCAGCTCGACGCGCTGTCCGCGGCGGCGAAAGGCCTTTCTCAAGACGTGCCGACTATTTCGTGTAGCCTTGACTGCTGCAGTACCACCAGGATTCGGCGGGCGATGCGCCATGCTCGATCACGTACTTCCGGCAGGCTTCGTAGCTGACCGCGTACCGCTTTCCGCACGGTACCGCAGAGATGCCGAAATTGCTGGTCGAGCATGTGGATGCGGCATGGCCCGTTGACATCGACAGGACGCCGATAAAGGGCAGGACCGCTAGAAGTGACAGGGTCTTCATCATAGCCATCGCCTCCCAAGTTGGAGGACAGCGGGGCCGCCGTCCCCGCGAAGAGGCTACTACATCAAGCGCCTTTCACCACCGGATTTCGCTGATCTCACGCGCGCTCTGCATCGTCACGCACGCCGTGTTCGTCGTCATGTCCGGCGCATGACGCCTTCCGGGCGCAGGGGCCAAATGTCCCGGCCTGCCCGAGGCGGCCGGGATGGCCAATCCGCTGCCGGCGACATATCGTGACGGTCCGCGGCCGAATCTGAGGCGGATCGTTCATCGCCGGGTCATGTCCATCCGGCCATCGTCAGCGCCGCGCCCGCGAGGGGCGGCGGCACATTTGCGGAGGAGTTTCGGATGATCAGGGGCTGGCAGGTTGCGACGTCGGCGCTCGCCATCGTCGTGATGGTTGCAACGCTGGGGGCTGAGGCGAACGCGGCGCAGTGCGGCAACGGGCCCGGCGGGTTCGAAGCCTGGAAGCAGCAGTTCTCGGGCGAGGCGAGCGCCAAGGGCATCGGCGCCACCGCGATCGCCGCGCTGATGCAGACCCATTATGCCAGTGCGACGATTGCCGCGGATCGCGGCCAGCGCAGCTTCGGCCTGTCGCTCGAGCAGTTCATGGCCAAGCGCGGATCTGCGACCATCGTGGCGCGCGGCCGATCGCTGAAGCAGTCGCAGGCGGCGCTGTTCGCCTCGATCCAGCAGCGCTATGGCGTGCCGCCGGGACCGTTGATCGCGATCTGGGGCATGGAGAGCGGTTTTGGCAGCCAGCGCGGCAACCAGAACATGCTGTCCTCGATCGCAACGCTTGCCTATGACTGCCGCCGGCCGGAGTTCTTCACCGACCAGCTCTATGCGGCGCTGAAGCTCGTCGACCGCGGCACTTTGTCCGGAAGCACGCGCGGCTCGATGCATGGCGAGATCGGCCAGACCCAGTTCATGCCGAAGAACGTCCTCGCCTACGGCACCGGCAATCTCGACGTCGCGGCCAACGCGCTGAGCTCGACGGCGAACTTCCTGCGCGCCCATGGCTGGCGCGCCGGCGCCGGCTATCAGCCCGGGGAACCCAACTTCGCCGCGATCGAGGCGTGGAACGCGGCAGGAGTCTACCAGAAGGCGATCGCCATCATGGGGCGGCAGATCGACGGCCAATGAGCGCAGGCGCGAGTTCCTTCATCGCCTGTTAACGCAACGATGCCCAGATCGTGCGCTGTGAAACGGGAGCAGATGGAAACCGGCTCCATGCTCAAGAACGGCACCTACGCGGCGTGGTTTCGAACGTCGCTTGCGGACGGCACCGGCATCGTGCATGTCGCCGATGGCAGGCTGTGGGGCAGCGATGCGGTCATGCTCTACAGCGGCACCTATGAGGTCGACGGCGAGCGCTTCTCCGCCGTGCTCACCACGCAGCGGCACTCCAGGGACGGCACGACCGTGTTCGGCACCGACGACCTCGTGGTGCGGCTCGAGGGCATCTGGACCGGCGCGATCGCGACCTGCACGGGCAGGGCGGACGCCGTGCCCGATCTCGCCTTCGAGGTGACGCTGATTCCGAGCCAGGAGGTGGCACCCGAGCCGCCGCCGGATCTGCCGCTGCCGAAGTTCGACCCGAGCAAGCTTCCGAAGCTGCCGAAACGCTCCAGCCGCTAAGGCATGATCCGGAAAAGTGCGAAGCGGTTTTCCCTCGCGACAAGCGCCAAAGCCGTTTGCGCGGGGATCACGCGCTACGCGTCGCGCGGGCCCGCGGTCTCCGGAAACGGCGCGCCGGGGATGTAGAGCTTCAGCGCGCGGATCTCGTAGACCGCCGACGGGTTGACGCTGCGCAGGTCGCGCGCCGCGGCGATCGCCTCCGCCTCATCGGCGCAATCGATCACGTAGAAGCCGAGCAATTGCTCCTTGGTTTCGGAGAACGGCCCGTCGATCACCATGCCGTGGCCGGGCCCACGCAGCGTGCTGGCGTTGCGGGTATCGCCGAGCCGCGCAGCTGGGCCGAGCTTGCCCTTCAGCCGTTGATGGACCTCGCGCAGACCCGTCATCACGGCAGCGTCCTCCTCGGCGTTCCACGATTTGACCTCGGCTTCGACGTGATAGGCCAGGATGGCATAAAGCATCTGATGTGCTCCTTATTTCTGATGCGACTGGCCCAAGGACGTCTCGCGGCGATCCGAGCCGACATTTCATCTGTAGCGGATCGGACGGTCTCTGGGTTGCGACAAGGTATCCCGCCGTCCGGCATGGCGGCGGCGAATCGCGCGGGCCAAAACAGCAAAAAAGGCGCGGCGGATGAGCTTCCGCCGCGCCCCCGATTTTGATGTCTCGCTGGTCCAGGGCTGAGAGCGCCCCGATGCCAGGCTGATTACTCAGGTCCTAGCGGGCGATCCCAGCGAGGTGACAGCGCTTGAGACAAGACACTAGATCACCTCCTTTCTTTGTTGATGGGACTTCGAATATAGGTGCCGAATCCGCCGCTGTTAAGGCCGCCCTCCGGCCCAGCCGCGCCGGGAAACCGGCCGGATTGCGGCGAAATGGTTTCGTTTACCGGAGAACAGAACGCACGCCGGGGCAGTTGAGGCCGCCGCCCGGCCGTGTTAGGTGAACCCGAGATGCGGGTGTAGCTCAATGGTAGAGCAGCAGCCTTCCAAGCTGAATACGAGGGTTCGATTCCCTTCACCCGCTCCAATAATTTCAGGTACTTATCGGAATATTTGATTTCCATTCCGACAGAAGCGCCGAATCCATTCCGACAAACGTTCACTTTCTGGCCGCCTGCTTGCGCAGCTTGATGGCTTGATCCGTGCGTGCTGCTTGGCCTCGTCGTCATGATGAAGGTCGTGCGCCATCGCTTTGGTCGTACGCATCCGACGGGCGCCGTCTTGCGTGACGCGAGGTAATTCGCGAAGCGTGTAGCCTTAAGTCTAGCTTTAAGGTCATCAGGCGATGCGGGTCGAGGTTTTGGGCGGGCTGGAGCGGCGGCGGCGCTGGTCGCAGGACGACAAGGCGCGGATTGTCGAGGAGACGTTGGTGCCGGGCGCGAAGGTGACTGA